>CAZIMU010000134.1:0-5387 GCA_964540355.1 uncultured Fibrobacteraceae bacterium
TTTATCTTTTTATGCACGATGCTTTTCCGCATAAAGATTATGCTGAACATTTTAATCTGCCGCATTACGGCGACTTAATGACTCTTTTTGAACAGAAAGATTTTAAAATATACGATGTTTATTCTATGGCAGATGCCACAATACCAACAATGTCTAGTGTTTTTGATTTTAATATAAATTATTTGGCAAAAATAAACAACGTAACAACCGTAGTTCACAGCAACATTTATATAAGTTCTCTTAAAAATCAAGATATTCAGGCAGTTATTTCAAATGGTGAAAGTGGTGATTTTTTCAGAGAAAGAATGGCAGGAAATAATGTGTCCAATATATTGCTACGAAACAAAGGATATAGTACAGGGACTTATAATCCTCACGATAGATATATATCTAGCGGAGAAAATTATTACGATTTCGTGGGTCACGATGAAACTACATCTATGTATTTGCTAGAGCCTAAAAATTTAATATTCAAAAATCTGTTGAAAGCAACTCTGAATTCAAGCATGGTAAGTGCCACTAGGCAATACCTTGCGAAAATGGCAGAATTTGCACAGAACAATTCTGCGAAAAGCAAAATTTTTGTGTGGGGAATGGGGTGCCCCGGACATTCCTCTTTGGGAGCTATGGGAACAACAGAAAGAGAGATTCAAAAATTTATGCCTATTTACAATAAATGCCTAGTAGCTATGAAAGAAGAGATTGAAATGGCCACTTCAAATAGCAATGCTATTGTGATTTTTATGAGTGACCACGGCTTATTTTTTATGGACAACGGGTACAAATTCCCAAAAAACTACGATTTCAGCAACACTGACTATATGAAATTCCGCGATATATTCGGAGCCTTTATGGTGGTTCGTTGGCCAAACAGAGAAAAAGCCGAAAAATACGACAGTGAATTTTATGTTTCGCAAGACCTCTTTCCTATTGTTTTTTCTTATCTATTTGATAGCGAAGTTCCATTGAAACACAAAATTCAAAATACCGAACTACGAATGGGGACGCACAAGTTCGACAAAGGCGTTTTTTACAAGGATTTTTACAAAGGAGAACAAAAATGAATTTTGGAAGCAAAAAAGGTTATTTAGACCCTGGTACAGGAAATGCCTT
Source organism: uncultured Fibrobacteraceae bacterium (assembly GCA_964540355.1). GTDB lineage: Bacteria > Fibrobacterota > Fibrobacteria > Fibrobacterales > Fibrobacteraceae > Fibrimonas. Next base: position 1,114 of record CAZIMU010000134.1, read on the forward strand.
GTTTGCTGCACTATTTGGAATTATTGGAAGCGTTGTTTATTTTGCCAAAAATCTTTTTTACAAAATTAGGGGCCAAAAGCAAGAGGTGTTTAAATGCGACCTAGCAATTTTTAGCGAAGGGAAAATGTATTGGATCTATTTTAAGGATGTTGTGGAAGAACTGATAAAGAGAAAAATAAAATTTATCTATTACACAATGGATATGAACGATCCCGCTTTGGAGCTTTATGATTATGGAAATCTAGACGCTGATTTTTCTTTATTTAAAGTGAAATTTGTTGGCACGGGAAATAAAGGTTATTCTACTATAAGCAACCTAAGAGAAAAAAATATTCTCGCAACAACTCCAAATATAGGAAGCCCTAGCTATCCCATTAAAAAACCTAAGGATTGCAAAAACCTGATACACATTTTTCATGCGCTTGGACTTGGCTATAAAAAAGGCGGTTTGGATAATTACGATACTATTTTGCTGCATCAAACTCATTATGAGAAACTGTTTGAGTCTAAAAAAATTGTTCTCGCTGGGCTGCCTTATTTGGATTCTCTGATTGAAAGGGCAAAAAATTTGCAAAGCAATACCGATGGCAAAACCATTTTGGTGGCAAGCACGTGGGGCGAGCGTGGTATTTTGAAAACCTACGGTTCAAAATTTATCTTAAATTTGGCAAGTGCCGGCTACAACGTGATTGTCCGCCCGCATCCATATTCTTATATATACGAAAAAGAATTTATAGCGAATTTACAAAAAGAATTGACAAATATTCCTTTCAGTTCTGAAATAGATAATTTATCTGTTTTGGCTAAGGCAGATATTTTAATCAGCGAGTTGAGCGGAGTTCGCTTGGATTTTTACTTGGCGTTCAAGCGTCCGGTAATTTCTTTGGAAAGCGGTTCAAACGATGAATACGAGCATAACGAATGGCTTATAGATGTGAGTGATGATATTGGAATTTTTGTGAAAAAGGAAGAAGTGGAAAATTTACCTAAAATAATAAAAAACTTAGCAGAGCGCAAATTAGCAGATGAAAATTCTATTTTGGCAAATATAGGTAAGTCTAAAATGATAATTGCAGATTATTTGGGAATGTTATGATTTCAATAGCGATGACCACATATAACGGCGAAAAATACATTCGGGAACAACTGGATTCAATTTTGGCGCAAACAGAGAATGATTTTGAGGTTGTGATTTGCGATGATACTTCAAATGATTCAACATTATCAATATTAAAAGAATATGAGAATAAAGACAGCAGGTTTCGCATATACGAAAACGAGAAAAATTTAGGGTATAGAGAAAATTTTAATAAAGCGGTTTCTCTTTGCAAAGGGGATTTTATAGCATTCAGCGACCAAGACGATATTTGGCTTCCCAATCATTTGCAGGTATTGAGGGAAAATATAGGTGAAAATTTTGTGTGTGCAGGCAGAGCGCAGAGATTTTTTGAAAATGATGCTCTTTTAAATTTGTTTCAACCAACAAATTATCAGGCAGAATATCTTACCTCGCAAATCAAAAGATTTATTTATCAGTGCTACGCTTTTAATTTGTATCAGGGAGCATCGCAAATGATAAGCAAGCAAGCGGCAGAAATATATTTTCCAATAGAAAAAAATGAATACGCTCACGATTGGGTATCTGCAACCAATGCAATAGCAGAAAATAAATTTATATATATAAATGAGATAATAACAAAATGGAGAAAGCATCCAGCACAAGTTACAAGTACACACGACAGCAGAAAAATTCGCAAAAATCGCTTGAAAAACTTTGTTGAATATATGTTTGATAATAATAAAAATTTGAATGAGGAAGTTCGAACTATTTTGCAAAAGGCACTTGAATTTCACTCAAACCGTTCTATATTTTACCGCTTGCGAAATATAAACCATGCAATAAAAATTGCCAATATTATCTATGGGAGCTATGCAAAACAAGTTCTAGGTTATCTTTTCACCGCTTCGCTTTAATTTTAATGTGGATGTGCTGGTTGCATTTTGTCGTCTCTGAGTAGCGAACGCAAAATTTTGCTTGCGCCAACTGCCCGCCTTTTCCAAGCTAGAGATAAACTATCAGTAGTTGGCGAAAAACTGGTTTTTCCTATAAAAACTTCCCCTCTTTCAAGTCCGCCCGTTAAAACAAAATCTCTAAAACCCAAAAAATACGCATTCTCAGAAAAGAATAGGGCAGGCTGTTCGGCGGGACGTTCCTCTGTGAGCAAATCATAGCCCCAAAAATGATTTTCACTTCTCACCAGTGCTAAATCTAAAATTGTAGGAGCAACATCTAACTGCGAAGCAACATCATCTCGAACTTCTAATTCCTTGAAAAGATTTGTATCGGCTGAAAATATGCCCATAAAAATCTGTGCAGCAGAAACGCCAATTGGCTGTGGGTATGCGTAATCAACGGAATCTACAGGGGTATCGTGGTCACCCAAAACTACTAATACTGTGCGTTCATAATCGGAACGGGTAGAAAGGTATTCGAGCAAACGCCCAAATTGGTTATCTGTGTATTTCACAGCGTTTCTGTATCTGGTCATTGCATTATCTGGTTTTGTCGCAAAATTATCGGGGTAGTTGTAAAATGGAATGTGTGTTGAGGCTGTGTTATACACTAAAAGATATGGTTTGTTCGTAGGCAAATCATTCAGTAGGTTAATTGTTAAATCTACGCATAAACTATCTATGCTTCCTTCAATTTCCGTATCACCAACGATTTGCCAATTATTGAAAAATTTTGTCACAAAAGGCAGAGTATGGTCAAAAATAGGATTGGAGATTGTTATATATACTTTTGAATGATCGGTCAATAATTCAGGAAAGCCTGTGAAATTATTTGAAGCATAAAAGCTGGGCACATCTCGGTTTGGGTGCGAAGGAAAACCTAAATAAGTTGACATTGTTCCCCTAACTGTTGGGTAGCCGCCGCTAAACGCATTTCTAAACCAAAGCCCGCCGCCTTTTGCGAGTTTCCATAAATTGGGTGCAAGGGTTGTGTCACCAGAAAGCATTTGGTTAAAAATTCTTCCTTTATACGATTCGCCAAAAACGAGAATTATATTATATGGAATTTTTGCTTTGTATTCGTGAGTTGAGGCATTGCGGAATGCGGGAAATTCCACCAAGTTTGGACGAAATTCAGAAAATTCTGGTGGCAGAAATACATATAAATCTTTGATATTTTCTTCTGTGATTTTATAATTGTCTCTGAATCTCTCAAAAATTTCCAAAGCACCTATATGCAAAATTGGTGAGGTTAGAGTGTGTCTGCCGAGCGTGAAACGCATATCAACAGGAATATTTATTATCGGAATTATTTTAGTTCCTCTCGCTCCGCTTAAAAATAAAATGAGAGGAATCACAGATAGAACAATCCCAGAAATTCCAAGAAAAAGCGGAACTTTAATGCTAAAAGGTTTTACTTGGCGAAGTTTTGGAAGGAAAATAGCTACCGAAATGCCACCCACAAGCCCAAAAAACAACAATGCTAACCACAGCGCAGTTCCACTTGAATCTCCTACAAATAAAGAAATGGTTGTATTGTCAAAAATATTTGACGCGTGAAAATATGTCCGTAAAAATGAATATGAAAGCCTTTGGTGGTTAAAACGCAAAACCTCAAAATCAACAACGGCAACCGCAAAATAAAAACCTAAAAAAATAGCGAGCAAACGGGTAGGAATTAGAGTACTCCGCCACTTCCATTGCCACAATGCAAAAAAAGAAGACATAAACAGAATGGCCCCATAAGCCATGCAGAGTTGCCAAAGTTCTTTCCCTTGATAAAATTGCCTTATTGAAAGCCCAAGAGCATCGGGCAATGCCCAAAAAAGCATAAGCATTACTGTTTGCAATATTATGGCGGCAACGGTTATAAAAATGAGGGGTTTCATTATAATTAATATCCTTGAAGTTTTAGTGGTGGTTTATTTTCATATTCCTTTAATCTTTCTTCTATAGACTTTCTCGGTGCACGTTTTATGAATCTAATTAACTTTTGTAAAAATGGTCTCCAACTGCCACTAGTTACGTGTATTGCAAAGGGCTTGAATTCCGATTTTATGCAACTCGGTAAAAACACATCACTTGGGTAAATAGTCATTCCATCCTTCAATTTTTGTAATTTATCTTTATATAAAAAACCGTATTCCTGTGCAGTGTGCGCCTGCACATAGGGGCATATATTTTCAATGTTCAATTTTTCGTTTGGCAAAATAAAATCGCTGTTCTCATAATAACTCATGCAGCTTTTTAAGAATGGGTGA
>CAZIMU010000135.1:0-5339 GCA_964540355.1 uncultured Fibrobacteraceae bacterium
CTACGCTAGGTGGGCAAACTGCCCTGAACCTCGCTATGGAGCTTGCAGACAGCGGCGTGCTGGAACGTTATGGCGTGACAATGCTTGGAGCAACTCCTGATGTGATTCGCAAAGCCGAAGATAGAGGCTTGTTCAAAGAAGCCATGAAAAGCATAGGGCTTGATATGCCCCGCAGCGAAACCGCACATTCTTATGAAGAGGCTTGCAATATAAAAAATATGCTGAATACTTGGCCCCTTGTTATACGCCCAGGATTCACGCTTGGAGGCACAGGTGGCGGCATTGCTCGGAATGAAAAAGAATTCAAGGAAATATGCGAAAGGGGCTTGTATTACTCTCCAACAAAAGAATTGCTGATTGAAGAATCCATTGAAGGCTGGAAAGAATTTGAACTTGAAATAATGCGAGACACCAAGGACAACTGCGTTATTGTTTGCTCAATTGAAAACATAGACCCAATGGGAATTCACACGGGCGATTCAATTACCGTAGCTCCTGCTCTAACGCTCACAGATGTGGAATATCAAAAACTCCGAAACGCAGGCATTGCGGTTATGCGCGAGATTGGAGTTAGCACGGGCGGTTCAAATGTGCAGTTCGCTATTAACCCAAATGATGGACGTTTGGTTGTTATTGAAATGAATCCGAGAGTTTCAAGGTCTTCAGCACTCGCTTCAAAAGCAACAGGATTTCCCATTGCAAAAATAGCCGCCAAATTAGCGGTTGGCTACACCTTAGACGAAATTCCAAACGATATAACTCAAAAAACACGTGCCTGCTTTGAACCGTCAATAGATTATATCGTGACCAAAATTCCTCGCTTTGCATTTGAAAAATTCATAGGCGCAGACGACAAACTCGGAACACAGATGAAATCTGTTGGCGAAGCTATGGCTATTGGGCGCACATTCAAGCAGTCTTTTCAAAAAGCACTCCGCTCTTTGGAAACTGGCAGGGCTGGTTTTGGCGCAGACGGAAAAGAGCATTTATTCAAAAACCTAAGCGATGAAGAGTTGGAGACAAAAATAGGCATAGGCAGCGCGAACCGCATATATATGGTGCTTGAAGCCATAAATCGCAAATGGGGCGTTGAAAAAATTTATGAACTCACAAAAATAGACCGCTGGTTTTTGCGGCAATTTGAAGAGCTTGCGGAGTATGAAAATGAAATTCGCTCCGCAAAAAATTTAGAAGGCCTCGCAAAAGATTACTTGCTTTTTGAACAGGCAAAAGAATTCGGTTTTTCCGATAAGCAAATTGCAAATATACTTTGCGAAAAAGAAGAAGTTGTTAGAAAAAAACGAAAGGAAATAAATCTCCGTCCGCAGTTCCATAAGGTTGATACCTGTGCCGCAGAGTTCAAAGCCTTTACCCCTTACTTATATTCAAGCTATTCCAGCGGGGCAAAAAATTCCAAAAGCGAAGAGACTGGCACAACAGAAAAGAAAAAAATTCTCATATTAGGCGGTGGACCAAATCGCATTGGGCAAGGAATAGAATTTGATTATTGCTGCGTTCACGCCTCTTTTGCGCTCAGAAAAGCTGGCTTTGAAACCATAATGCTAAATTCAAACCCCGAAACCGTTTCAACTGATTACGATACTTCTGATAAACTTTATTTTGAGCCACTCACTTTGGAAGATGTCCTTGAAGTTTACGAAAGGGAAAATTGTTTTGGTGCTATTGTGCAATTCGGTGGGCAAACACCGCTGAACTTGGCAGAAGGGTTAAAGGCAAACGGTGTGAACATAATAGGCACTTCTCCAAACGATATTGCCGTTGCAGAAGATCGCGAGCTTTTTGCGAACATGATTAAAAAACTTGGTATTTTGCAGCCACCTAACGGACTTGCCAAAACCGAAGAAGAAGCCGAAAAAATCGCAGAGCGAATAGGCTACCCTGTGCTTATGCGCCCCTCCTTTGTTTTGGGCGGCAGAGCTATGGTTATAGTTTACGATAAAGCTGGTTTGCACGAATATATGGCAAAAGCTATGGAAGTTTCAGAGGGCAGAGCCATTTTGATAGATAGCTTTTTGGAGAACGCCACTGAGGTGGATGTGGACTGCCTCTCAGATGGAGAGACTCAGGTCATAGGCGGCATAATGGAACACGTGGAACTCGCAGGAATACATTCTGGCGATAGCGCTTGCACAATTCCACCTATAACGCTTTCTGAGCAAATTCAAAACACCATAAGGGAACACACAAAAGCAATGGCAAAAGAATTGAATGTTTGTGGTTTGATGAACGTTCAGTATGCCATACGAAACGAAACTGTTTATGTGCTGGAAGTAAATCCAAGAGCATCAAGAACGGTTCCTTTTGTGAGCAAGGCCATAGGCGTTCCGCTTGCAAAAATTGCCTCGCTTTGCATGGCTGGTAAAAAATTGAAAGAGATCGGTTTCACAAAAGAATTTATACCGAGCCATTTTTCCGTTAAAGAAGCGGTGTTCCCATTTGCGCGCTTCCCTGGTGTGGACATAATTTTAAGCCCTGAAATGAAATCCACAGGCGAAGTTATGGGTATAGACCGTGCGGCAAGCATGGCATATTTGAAAAGCCAAATAGCCTCTGGCAGCAAATTGCCTAAAAGCGGAAATATTTTCTTAAGTCTGCGCAGCGAAGACCGAGCTGCTGCAATTCCCTATATAAAAAAATTAGTAGATTTAGGTTTTACTCTTTATTGTACAAGAGGAACAAGCACAATGCTGAGAAATAGCGGAATTCCAACAAATGCCGTATTCAAAGTGGCAGATGGCAGACCAAACGCTGTGGACTTGATAGAGGAAGGCAAACTCGCTTGGATAGTGAACACTCCGAGCAAAGGAGAAAAACCAGCAAGCGATGAAATGAAAATCCGCACAAATTGCCTAATGCACGGAATTCCAGTCACCACAACATTGCACGGCTTGCAACGCACGGTTGATGGTTTGTGCGCTATGAAAAAATTAGATATTATGGATGTGTGCAGCTTGCAAGAATATTCCAGACATAGTCCGGTGGTGGAAGTATGATGAAAACCATATTTTCCATACCGGTTTCCCGTAAGCATCAAACTTCAATGCAACGAAGATTTATCGTTTTTTCTTCTCTTTTGTTTTTGCTTATATTTTTGTTTGGAAGTGTGGCTTTTGTAATCTTAATTGGTAAAATCCAGCATAGAAATGCTGGATATGAATTGAAGCAGATAATTGAAACGGAGAAGCTCAAACTGGAAGCCTCCTTGAAGAGCGAAATTGCCATTGCTCTAAAAATGGCGAATTCTCCATTGATACAACGGTACTTTCTTAATCCTGCAAACTCTGAACTGCGAGAGATCGCTTTTGAAGAAATAGCAGAATACCGCAAGGCTTTTGCAAGCAACTCAATTTTTTGGGTAAACGATATTGATAAAAAATTCTTTTCCGATGAATTGTACGCATATACGGTTGATACGGCAGATACAAGCAATTATTGGTATATGATGACTCTCAATGGAGAAGATAAATACAATTTCAATATCAATTATAATCCTAACCTCAATGTGACAAACCTCTGGATAAACGCACTAGTCTCTGACAATCAGCATAAACCCATTGGCATTGTGGGAACTGGCGTAAATCTGTTTGATTTTATAAATAATGTATATCAAAACTATTCAGGAATTGCGCAAATATATTTTCATAAAGCTGATGGAGAAATAACTGGAGCAAGTGATATTTCTCTTGTTGAAAAGAAAGTAAACATAACAGAAGCGTTAAGTCACGGCACAGAAATTCTAGCCATAACAAAAGGACTTAAAACTGATGAAAAAATAGAATTTTTTGAAACAAAAGACAAGAAACGAGTAGTTGCAGTTGGTTTAATTCCAGCACTAAATTGGTATATAACCGCTATGTGCCCTATTGAGGTTGGAAATTCTCTGCGCGGCATGACAGTTCTTTTTGGCATAATGATGACAATTATTTTTGCTGTCTTTGTAGTTTTCAATATATTTGTAGTTGGAATGTTGGAACCGCTCAATCGCATGGTAAAAACAATAAACCAAACATTATTTGATTGGGAACTAAAACCAGTCGAAGATAATTCTCATAGAGATGAAATAAGAACTCTTGGTGAATTTCTCAATATGACCATAATTGACCAGCTCACCGGTATTTACAATAGGCGGTATATGGATGGGCACTTGAAAAAAATCATAAAATCTATGGTTCGTGCCAATAGCAACCTAAGTTTGCTGATTATAGACATTGATTATTTCAAAAAATACAATGATACGTATGGTCACGATGCTGGCGATAATTGTCTTAGAACGGTAGCCAGCACTCTTTCTAAATGCGTGTCGAGAGACTTGGATTTTGTTGCAAGGTATGGCGGAGAGGAATTTGCCGTTGTTTTGCCCAATACCGATAAGAATGGCGCTCATGTGATTGCAGAAAAATTATTGGAAAAAGTACGTGAGTGCAATATGCCTCATAAAGCAAGCCTCATAGCAGATTGTGTAACCATCTCTGTTGGAGGCACAACTAGTATCGTTAAACATTTTCATCATGCACAAGACTATATAAAAGCTGCCGATAAAGCCTTATACGAGTCCAAAAAAAATGGTCGCAACAGATATACATTTGAAAATTTTGAAGAAAATACAGGCGGTGCGTGAGTAGTTTTACTGGAGGTAAATATGGCAAGAAAAGAAATCAGTTCAAAAGATATTGCGGCAGTGGGTCCGTATTCTCTTGGCGTGAACGTAGATGGGCTTGTGCTTTTTTCGGGGCAAATACCGATTGACCCAAAAACTGGGAAATTGGTGGAAGGCGATGTTAAAGCACAAACCGAACAGGTATTCAGCAATATATTCAATTTGCTGGAAAGTGCGGGGCTAACTCCTGATAATGTTCAAAAAGTGAATGTTTTTCTAACTGATATGAATGACTTTCAGGCGATGAATGAAGTGTATAAAAATAAATTTAACAAACCCTATCCGGCACGTAGCACTCTTGGCGTTGCTGCTTTGCCTTTAGGGTCAAAAGTTGAAATAGAAATAATTGCAAAATGATTCTTGCGGTAATATATTTTGTTATTTCCTTCATCGTGCTTTTTCTAGGCACGTTTCAAATTGTTGGGAAAAAACATCGTAGCGAGTTGAACTGGTATTTTTTTGCTATATGCATAATAGTTGCGATTTCCACTTTCGACGATGGCATTCTGTTTTATAAAGCCTTTTCAGAAGGCGTAAATTTACGTGAATCAAGTTATATTTTTAGCAAATTAAATATGATTTTTTCAACAATAAAAATTATGATAGTTCCGTTTCTTTTCTCATTTATACTTAGTCTTTCAAAAATCAAATCCAAAAGAAT
>CAZIMU010000136.1:0-5283 GCA_964540355.1 uncultured Fibrobacteraceae bacterium
TAGTGGTTCTGATTTTCCGAAATCAAGAAACAATAGACTCAGACGAATACTCGCAAATGCAAGGTTAAAATTCAAGGAGCAAATAAATATGTCTGGACATTCAAAGTGGGCTACCATTAAACGCAAAAAAGCAAAAACCGATGTTGGCAGGGCAACAGCTTGGAATAAATTGATAAAAGAAATTTCCGTTGCCGCAAAAATGGGCGGCGGAAACCCCGATGCCAACCCTCGCCTCAGAACAGCAATACTAAAAGCCAAGGGGCAAAGCTTGCCCGCAAAAAATATAGAGAGCGCAATAGCCAAAGGCATAGGTGGAAATTCTGGTGCAAATATGGAAGAGCCTATGTACGAGGGCTATGGTCCTGCGGGTTGCGCAATCCTTGTGCAGTGCCTAACCGATAACCGCACCCGCTCCGTTGCAGATGTAAGAAATATATTCAGCAAAAATGGCGGGAATATGGGCACCGAAGGCTCTGTTAGCTGGAATTTTAAAAAGAAAGGGATTGTGGTGGTGGATTCCTCTGCTTGCCCCGAAGACAAAATTATGGATTTGGTTTTAGAAGCTGGAGCAAACGACCTAGCAACAGAAGATGGGGTTTACGAAATTGAAACAACGCCTGAATCTTTTGAGGCGGTTACCAAGGCTTTGGAAAATGCAAAAATAGAAATGCTCTCCGCAGACATAACCTACGCTCCAGAGAACACCGTTAAGCTGGAAGGCGAAGATGTCCAAAAGCTGCTCAAAATGATTGATAAGCTAGAAGACAACGAAGATGTGCAAGATGTTTATCACAATGCGGAACTGCCGGAAGAATAAATCATCATTTATTTTCCTTAGCCATTTTTTTCAATTTAGATGCGTTCATTGCTTTGTCTGCGATGGATATTTTGTCTGTGAATAAAACCCCGTTTAAATGGTCTTGTTCGTGCTGGGCGCAACGGGCAAATTTGCCGGTTATATTTTTCAGAACAACTTTATCGCCTTTTTCATTTGTGTATGTTAAGTGTACCCTGCTAGGCCTAGAAACATTTGCCCAAATATCTGGCACCGAAAGGCAGCCTTCTTCGTATGTTTCCACCACATTTTCGCCTTCTTCTGGCGCAACTTCTGGGTTGAAAAGGATAATGGGTCTGCGTTCATCTTCTTCTTTTGAAAGGTCTATAACGACAAGGCGGATATTTTTGCCAACTTGTGGCGCAGCCAAGCCCACACCATTGGCTTTATACATAGTTTCAAGCATATTATGCGCTAGTTCCACAAGTTCGGGGGTTATATCCTTAACGGGTTCGGCTTTTTTTCTCAAAATTGGAGAACCATAAATGCTAATCGGAAGAATCACTTACTATCGGCCTCATGTTTTTTTTCTGAATCTGGTTCCAAAAGTTTAACAATAGCTGTTTTTTCAAAATCAATTTTTGTATCGCCTGTTTTTATGCTTACAAAACGCTCGTCTATGTGGGCAACTACGCCTACAATGCCTGCCATTGTGAGAACTTTATCGCCTTTTTTAAGAGAACTCCGCATTTGCTCTGTTTTTTTACCCTCTTTTTGTTTTGGGAGTATAAAAAATATATACATCACAACAAACATGAGCAAAATAGGCATAAAAGTGGAGAGCGCGGAAGGTGGCGGTGGTGCTTCTTGCGCCATTGCAAATACTGGCAACATTAGTGAGATTGCTATTATTTTATTCATAGGGGAAATATAGAAATTTAGCCGTTAGCGGTATCTTCTTTTGATTCCGAGTTCCATGCGTTCCTTTGCAATGATTCTGTCGCTGATTCTGTCGTGTTTGTGCTGAAAGCCAATTATCCCAATTACACACCCAATTGCCAGCAAGCACCCCATGAATATCAGGTCTATTTCAAAAACGAAAGTTTTGGTAAACGCCAAGCGCAGCAAGGGAATTTTGATACCCCAAATAATTACACCCACAGCAATAAGCCCAAGAAACCCAATTAAAAACTGATAAGTGCGCATTAGCTCAAGTTTCTGTTCGTCTGGCAATTCTTCTTTTTTATGGCGGTATTTTTTTCTTTTCTTCTCTTCCTCTTTTTCAAGTCCTTTGACAATGCGTGCACGCTTCAAAGCCTCCTCTTCGGCGGCCATCTGCGCACGAACACGCCTCATGTGTTCGTACTGTACCTTGCTTTTATCAGGTATTCCAGCTTCTTCGTCATCTATAAGTCTTCCCACGAGATAAATATAGTAAATGCCGATTACCAGAACAATAAAAAACGTCCATATACAAATGCTTTACCAAATGTCTGTTATACTTATTTACCAGAACAATAAAAAATGCCCATCTATAAAATCTTTACCAAATGTCTGTTATACTTATTTAACTCTCTTTGGGACAAGGGATATGTCCCCTGTCCCTAGTCCCATATCCCAGAGCATTTGAATATGAGTTAATCAGTACTTACTATAATATACTAAATTTGAGATAGACCTTCGTTCATAGGCTTAAATTTCCCATTTTTTCTACCTTATACCCATTATGCTAATAGAAACACTATCAAGGGCTGCGCAAAGAGCAAAAGAAAAGACGGCAAAACGCAAAGCTTCTAAGCCAGCTAAAAACCTCAAAAAAGCAAGTCCCAAGCGCAAGAAATTAAGATATGCAGATGAGCCTAGATATGTCTCAGACAATATACGGCTTGGAAAATTTTTAAAAAGTTCTATAAGTGTAAATAAAAATAAATATCAAAAAAATATAAATGAGGCTTTGAGGGCTTTTTACGAAAAAAAAGGAAGGTTTAAAAATGCAGATATTTACAGAAATGCAGATATTTCAAAGCAGACTTTTTATGATTTGCTTAAGCTACCGCGAAGCAAAGAAACTTTGATTAAAGTTGCATTTGTCCTTGAAGTTACGCTTAAAAAGGCAAAAGAATTACTAGAAAGTGCAGGCTATTCTTTTAGAGATTCCTCTAATAGAGATTTAGTTTTCGAATTTTGCTTTAAAAGAGGAATTTTTGATTTTATAGAAATTAATGAGTTGCTGAAACAAAACAACGAAAAGCCTCTTATAAAAGAAGCCAAAAAATTAACAAATTCGAGATAAATAAAAAAGTCCATTTTAATTTGACCATTTTTGCCTGCCTGCCTTCTAATTTCTACTAAAATAAACCCAATAGGAGGCAATTATGATCATCAGAACAAACAGACCGGATAGGCGGAGACGCTTTATGCAGAAAACGAGATTTGCTAGAATCTTGGAAGATGCAGATATGGTATATGAATATCCCAGATATTCAACCCCAACCGATGTTTTGCGCAGCAACAAATGCGCAAAATATTTTGAGTATCTCATAGCTGTGCATAAAACACGCTATAATATTGATTTGAGCGAAGCCCATTACATTGAAATAATGGACTTTCTGGGCACAGAAGGCTTGGATTTGGCTATAAAAACCGTAAGTGCTGTAAACGGAAAAAAGTCCGAAGCTGAACTTGACGAAGTGCTTAACGCACCCAATTTGTTCGCTTCTTGGCGAAAAATGAATGAGCTGCTAAAACCTTTTGACATAAATTCTCTATTGCTTGCAATGCTGGAATATGCCCTTGAAATGCAAACGGAGGCAAATATTCTGCATTTTAGCAATGCTTTTGAAAAAAGGCTTGACATTCTAAAAGATACCTTGAATTTAGACGAGGTTTCTGTGGATATTTTAACAGTGATGTTTGCCATTGAAAAAGACCACATGATGGCAGACCTCAACGATTGCGTTATAGATGCGCTTGAAAGCAAGGCTGGCAGGCACAGCAAATTCAACGAGCAGGCAATTTCTGTTTTCACCGGACATTCCGCAGATCGCATAATGGATGTAGTGTCAAAAGACAGAGGCTTAATGGATCTTGATATTATAGACGAAGATGGCGATTTGCCTATGGATGTGGTAAATTTTTTGAGCGGAATAGGCTCGGACAATTTTCTTGAAAGCTATGCAAAAATAGACCAAAAGCAAGCCTTGCCCTTGGATAGGTTTGATTATAAAAAAGAATCCGATATTATTTGCAGCCTAATTAAAAGCTACAAAGGAAATCGCTCTTTGAATTTTTTATTCTACGGCAAGGAAGGCACGGGAAAAACCGAGCTTGCGCGTTCCATAGCGGCGCAAACGGGCAGAGTGCTTTATGAGGTTGGCTTGGAGCTTAAAAACGATCGCGAAATTTTTGACAAGCGCGAACACAAAGAAGGAACTATCTCTTACAGGATAAGAGCCTTGAAAATTTCTGAAATGTATTTGAGAGAGAAGAATGTTTTGTTGGTTGTTGACGAAGCCGATTTGATTTTGAATTATTTTGAAAAGGGTATTTTGAACAGGTTTTTAGAAGATTTGAAACTGCCCGTGATTTGGATAACCAACGAATTATATCACGTGAAAAGCTCCACAATGCGCAGGTTTCAATATAGCGTGGGTTTTGATTTGAGCAATCAAAACCTTCGCAAAAAACTATGGAGTTCCGTTGTGGAAAAACACAAGGCAGAGAGCATTTTCCCGCCAGAACGCTACGAAAGGCTTGCGGAAAAATATGAAATCTCCACTGGAGGAATAGAACTTGCCGTGCAAAATGAAGTTGCTCTTTTAGAGAGCGGCATTCACGAGAAAATTGGCGAGGAAATTTTGGAAAACCACGTGGAGCTTTTGGGTTTAAAAACCAACAAGCAAACACTTAGCCGCGCTCTCAAATACGATGTTTCTGTGCTGAATATTTCGCGCTTAGACGAAGTTCTACATTCGGCAAAGCTTTATGCGGAAAAACTCAAAAGCAAGCAAACGGAGAGCAACATGACTATGCTGCTCTATGGCCCTCCAGGAACTGGCAAAACCGAATTTGCTAGATTTTTAGCAAGGGAATGTGGGCTTTCTTTTAGGGAAATTAGCTATGGGCAAATTTCGTCTATGTGGGTTGGAGAAACAGAAAAGAAGCTAGCCGCCGCCTTTAAGCAAGCAAACGAAGCTGGCGAGCTTTTGTTTATAGACGAAGCCGATAGCCTAATCGCAGACCGCAAGGGTGCTGTGGCGAGCTGGGAAGTTACGCGAACGAATGAATTTTTGGTGCAGTTGGAGAGCGCAAGGTGCATGGTTATATGCTCAACTAATTTTCAAGGGCATTTGGATGCGGCGAGCAATCGCAGATTCCATTTTCATTTGCAATTTGGCTTTTTGAAAAAAGAGGGCATTTTGACAATGGCAAAAAACTTTTTCCCAGATTTAGCGGATGAAGATTGGAGCTATTTAACAGATGTAGAGACGCTTGCACCTGGTGATTTT
>CAZIMU010000137.1:0-5273 GCA_964540355.1 uncultured Fibrobacteraceae bacterium
ATTTATCCAAACCCACCGCCTTTTACATGGGCGCAGAACGCGGCAACCACCCCGACACCGTTAAATACGCAGACTGCAATTTTGTGTTGCCCCAATATGGCTTCACGGAAAGCATGAACGTTTCGGTTGCTTCTGGTATTCTTTTAACATATTTGGATGTTTATATGAGGTTACAAGGCAGGAAAAAATTTTCCTTGTCACTAGAAGAACAGGAAGCTTTGATTATGGAATGGCGTGAGCGGCATTTATTTGGAAATAGCTAGGGTGTCAGACTATTTTCTATCTTCCACATTATGGCAAAAAAAGTACAAGATGCACTAAAAGATTTGGTTTCGCTATGCAAAAGGCGCGGTATTATTTTCCCAGGTTCGGAAATTTACGATGGCTTGGCAAATACATGGGATTATGGCCCTTATGGGGTTGAGTTAAAAAAGAATATCAAAGATTTATGGTGGAAAAAATTTGTTTCCAGCCGCGAAGATATTGTGGGGCTTGATTCCTCCATTCTTTTGAACCCACGTGTTTGGGTAGCAAGCGGTCATGTTGGTAGCTTTAGCGACCCTCTTGTCGATTGCAAGGTATGCAAAGAACGTGCTCGTGCAGACCACTTGTTAGAAGACAAACTCGGTTCCGGTGTAGCAGCGGGCAAAAATTTTGCAGAAATTGCCGAAATGATGAAAGCAAACGCCATTCAATGCCCAAAATGCGGCAGCAAAGACTGGACAGAGCCTCGTTCATTCAATTTGATGTTCAAAACGGAAATAGGCGTTGTGGAAGGAACTGGAAATCAGGTGTACTTGCGTCCCGAAACGGCTCAGGGAATTTTCATAAATTTCAAAAATATAACCGATAACTGTAGGCAAAAAATTCCCTTTGGCGTTGGGCAAATAGGAAAATCTTTTAGAAATGAGATAACTCCTGGCAATTTCATTTTCCGAACAAGAGAATTTGAGCAAATGGAAATGGAATTTTTCTGCAAACCTGGTTCCGAGCAGGAATGGTATGAGTATTGGAAAAAATTTTGCATGGAATGGCTCACAGAAATAGGTATTCGCAAAGAAAAATTGAGAATGAGGGAACATTCAAAAGAGGAACTTTCTCATTATTCCAACGGCACAAGCGATATAGAATACGAATTCCCATTTGGCTGGGGCGAGTTGTGGGGCATAGCCAGCAGAACGGATTACGATTTAACCCAGCACATCAAAGAATCCAAAGTTGATTTACGCTATCACGATAAAATCACAAATGAAAAATATATTCCTTATGTGATTGAACCTGCTCTTGGCGTGGACAGATTGCTTTTAACCCTGCTCTGCGATGCCTACGATATTGAGAAAACCGAAACTGGTGAAGACCGAGCAGTATTCCATTTTCACCCAAGCGTTGCACCCGTTAAAGCTGCCATTTTGCCACTTTCAAAAGATGAGCAGCTTATGGCCGTTGCAGAGGAACTTTACAAGAAACTTCTCAAAAAATGGCCTGTAGAATACGATGAAACCCAGAGCATTGGCAAACGCTACCGCCGCCAAGACGAAATTGGAACACCATACTGCATAACCATAGATTTTGGCACAATAGGCAAAGACGGTGAAGATAAAAAAGGCTTGGTCACTATCCGCGAGCGCGATTCTATGAAGCAGGATATTGTGAAGTTGGAAGAGGTGGAAGGGTGGCTGTCAAACCATCTATCAACCCGCTTATAGAAACCGCATCAATACCTTTCTTAATAGACCAATTATCCTCTGACGGCGAAACTACAAATGTTCGTTCAGGGGAAATATCTTCTATTGCAAAAAAATTTCCTTTGGATAAAGTGCTTGTGAAAGAAGCCTTACATTCAACTGCAAAAATTTTTCCATTCAGTTTAACTACAAAATCCATTTCCGCACCGCTGGAGCTTCTGTAATAAAAAATTTCCGCACTTGGAAAATTGCCTTTTATGTTGGATAAAACAATTTGCTCCCATATCGCTCCAAAAGCTACATGCCCCAATAAATTTGGAAAACCCTTTATGCCTAGCAATGCCCCTGCTATGCCAGAATCGGATATATATACTTTGGGTGCTTTTACAAGCCTCTTGCCCAAATTTGATATATAAGGCAAAACGACATCCACCATATATGTGCCAGAAAGCAAGTCTATGTAATTTTTAACGGTTTGGTTGCTCACAGCCAGAGCATTTCCCAAATTTGAATAATTTACGGTTTGTCCATTCAAGTGGGCAAGCATTTGCCAAAGCCTCCTCATGGCAGATGGCGTGAAATTCGCCCATTGAAGCAAATCCCTTTCCAAAAAAGACGATATGAAATTTTCTCGCCACTCAAGCGAAATATCGGAATTTTTTGCAAGCAGGCTTCTTGGAAAACCGCCACTCTCAAAATAACGTTCAATGGTGCAAACTCCATCCAGTTCGCTCCACAAAAAAGGACTCAACTGTTTATACGCAATTCTTCCCGCCAGAGTTTCCGAACTTTGCTTCAGCAAATCTCGTGATGCAGAGCCTAAAATCAAAAAACTGCCGTTTTTTCCCCATTCATCCGTTAAACTTCTTATGCAGGGAAAGAGTTCTGGACACCTTTGAATTTCATCTATGCAAATTATTTTATCCTTTTGCGTGTTAAAGAACCACTCTGCATTCTCTGTTTTTTGCAAATCAGATGGTTTTTCCAAATCTAAAAATATATAATCTTTGCCACTTTCCTTTAAAAAATGCTTTGCCAAGGTTGATTTTCCGCACTGACGCGGTCCAATCAAGGCGGTAATCGGAAAGCTTTTAAAAGTTTTCGCTAAAGAATTTTCCAGCAGGCGGTGAATATACATAAGGAATAATATAGAAAATTAACCTTGCAAATCTCAATTTTACTTTGAAATTTGCAAGGTTCGCCTCACATCACCATAGCCCTAATCCGTGAATCTTCGTTATTTCTTATTTCATTGTAGAACATAGGGTCGCTCAGTTTTTTGTCTATTAAAAAAGATATTTTGCTATTTAGGTCTTTGGCTACGAGTAAATCGTTTATAACCATTATTATAGTTGTTTTATAAAGTTCTCTCAGGTTGTTTATAAGAGATAAAAGGTTGTTGCGGCTGTTTTTATCTAATCCGGCGGTTGGTTCGTCTAAAAGGAGAATGTTTGCATCCATTGCCCAAGAACGTGCGATGGCAACTCGCTTTCTCATTCCAAGGGAAATTGAATATGGATACTCGTTTGCAAAGCTCCTCGCAAGCATAAGCAGAAGAGCACGGTCAACTTTTTGTTCTATTTCTTCTTCGGTTCCCATTTTATTATAGCGAAGCGGAACAGCTATATTATCTCTCACCGTTAAATCGGAAAGCAGGGCGTTATTTTGAAACACAAAACCAAGGCCTCTCTGCGCCATTGATAGAGCAGTCCATTCGTTTGGCTTGATAGGTTCGTCAAAAAGCGAAATTTCCCCTGATGTAGCCTTGTCTAATCCGGCAATCACCCGCAAAAGAGTGCTTTTGCCTTCGCCAGATTTCCCAGATATGCAAAGTATATCCCCTTTTTCAAGAGTGAGATTTACATTTTTGAGAATTTCGAGCGGTTTTGGCAAAAATACGGCTTTGGTAAATCCTGCTTTATCAAATGTTTTGTTCAAAATATTTAAAATGGACTTATTCACTGTCTTTGGCAATTTCGAAGACGCTAACACCGTACGGCTGAACGAGAGTCTTTTTATAGATATGCTTTCCATTTACCTTTTCTTCTTTTTAATGGGTCTTGGCTGCCGGCGATGAACTTCCATTACCAAATCCCTGATTTCTCTTAAAAGGTCTTCTGCTAGTTCATAAGATTTCGGCGTTGCCGCTTCTAAGGCATCCCACAGATACCCGTAAATTATGAACAAACTTTGAGCCTCTTCATATTGTATATCCAAGCTGGATTGCAAATATGCAACTATATTTTGCGCTCGGTTTCGCTTTTCTAAGTCTCCTGTTTTAATTGAGTGCATAAGGAGTATGGCTTTTTCTAAAAGCATTTGATGTGATTTGAGCTTGCCAGCCGTGTACGCAGCTCCAAAAGCATATAAACGGACTGCTTCTTTTTTTTCCCAGTGTTGCTCAGAATTTTCCATATACACTAGTCATTTGCTAGTTGCCTAGCAAAGCCAGCATGGAATTCCTTGAAATATCTTGGAAATTGCGCTGCGCTAGTATTGCACTTTGGTTTAAAACCTCGTCTCTCGCCTTGTCCATAGCCGCTTTGGCAAAATCCAAATCTTCTATGCCGGAAAGTGCAGACGTGGTGTTGATATTCATATTTTCGTTGTTGTTGTAGGCATATTCCAAGCGGTTATATTGAGTGCCAAAATTAACCCTTGTGCTTATAACGGTTTCGTTGGCTTTGCCTATGCCGTCCATAGCTTTGGCAGCACCATCTCTGGTGGATATGTCCATATCCATAATGCCAAGGGAACTTATGCTGAGGTCAGATTTTGCAACATCTATTTGGTTTGCTCCCCCAGCATTAGGCCCAACCTGGAATTTGCCGGTGCCATCACTCAAGGGGCTTTGCCCAGATAGTAAATCTTGGGTGTTGAATTGGGTGCTTTTAGTTTGCCTATCCACTTCTTGCTTCAGTTGCTGGAATTCTAAATTCAGGGCACCGCGGTCGCTATCGGTTAGGGTGTCGTTTGAGGACTGAACGCTCAATTCGCGCATACGGTTAAGCATATCGGAAATGCCCTGCGTTGCGCCTTCGCCTATGTTCATGGCACTTTGGGCATCGCCTATGTTTATGCGGTCTGCCTTGTAGCCTCTGGACATAGATTCCAGAAGTTTGGCAACAGCAAGCCCAGACGCATTGTCTTGGGCGCGGTTAATCTCCTTGCCTGTGCCCATTTTCTCGTGCGTTTTTGAAAGGCTTTTTTGCCTTTCGCTAATTTGGTGGACTAAGCTAAGTCCGGCGGCTTTGTCAATTTGCATAGCCATAAAAACCTCACTTTTTAAGCATTGGTGTCAACTTCCTTAACGCTTTTAAATTCTTCCATTCTTTCTTCATTTGCTTCTTGCTTGCTTCTTGCATCTTCGTTTCGCTGGGCAGCGGTCTCATTTTCAGAAGCCCTATCCTCAGAATCTTCCTCTTCTCTTCTCACTAGCTCCGTATTTGTGCGTACTGGAGTAGCAGCAGCGTTTGAACCACCTGAAATTGATTCTATAGCCATAAAAACACTCCTTTTGCGGCTTTATTTTGCCACAACTAGGATAATATAGAATTATCCTAATTCGTATATCGGCATAAAAATACC
>CAZIMU010000138.1:0-5252 GCA_964540355.1 uncultured Fibrobacteraceae bacterium
CTTAGCATAACAGATAAATTGCTAGAAATACAACCAGATTCTCAGCCAGCAAAAAAAATGCGCGCTGTTATTTTAGGCAAGCTCGGCAAGTTCAACGACTCTGCCCAGTGCTTAACAGAGCTGCTTGAAAAAGAACCTAAAGATTCTTACTCTCTTATATCTATGGGAAGAGTTTGGCAAGAGAAAGGAGATTTTGTGAAAGCGCACGAATGTTTTGTGCAGTTGCTTGCAAAAGAACCAGAGAACGAGCGTGCAATAATATCCATAGCCACAAACTACAGCAAGGCAGGAAATTTAAAGCAAGCAGTTAATTTCACAAAATCTTATTTGAGCAAAAATCCGCTTTCGTTTTCTTTGAACTTAACTATGGCAAATATTTTGCGCTTTCATAAAAAATTCAGCAATGCAGAAAGTTATTACAAAAAATGCACCAAGAATTATAACAGGGAAGTTTACGAGGGTCTCGCAGATTGTATATGCCAGATGAGGAGGCTCGACGAATCTTTGGTTTATTACCAAAAAATAACAGAAATGGAAAAAGACAATTCTTATGCCATCTCTGCTAAAAAATCCATAGCCTTCATATACAGGCTCAAACAAGATTACGCAAAAGCTCTTGATGTTTACAATGAAATAAATTGGGAAGCAGATTATTTTTTCTCCACTTGGCGGAACGTGGCTCTTTGCTATGCCTCTCTTGCAGACAAACAAAAATCTTTGGCGGGAGCCGCTAGGCGAGGCATTAGCTATTTTGCAAAAGCTTTGAAACTTTACGAAACAATAAAAGAAAAAGAAAAGGACAATCCTAAGCATTGTGCTAGAATAGACTCCCTTATGGCAGAGCTATATGCGCGCAAAGGCGAATATTCCAAGGCTTGTAAAATATACGAGGTTGCAATGCAAGGTCCTTATTATTTCATAACTTGGAAAACTTATGTGAATTGCCTTATTTTGCAAAACTTTCTCAAAGAGGCTTTGGATACTTGCAATAGTGTTTTGGAAAGATTTTCAAACGATAGCAACGCTCGTAAAATTCCAGAAGAATTATCTTTGTACAAAAACAATTTGGAGCAAGCCTTGGGTGGAGACTCTCTCGCGGCAGAAAAAATTCTGCAAATAGCTACAGATAAAATAAAGAATAATTCAGATTGGCAACTTTCGGAAAATTAAAAGATGAACACAAAAAAAGCCATTTTACTTTCGCTCGCATCTTGGGTGCTACTCGCGCTTTGCTTTCCGCCCTTTCCGCTTGGCCCTGTAGCTCTAGTATCTTTAGCTCCTTGGTTTTATGTTTTAAAAACAGCGAGTAAAAAGGTAGCCTTGACCTCAAGCTACCTCGGTGCTTTTGTGTTCAATGCAATTAGCATATATTGGCTTTATCACGTTGGGGATGTTGCACCACCAGCTCTAATTTTTTCTGGACTTTTTTTGAGCATTGCATTTTTAAGTTTGTTTACGCTTTTGTGCGCTTATGTTTTTATTAAACTCCCCCACATTTATATCTTCCCGTTTTTTTGGGCAGGCATTGAAGTTTTGCGCGCAAAAGGCGATATGAGTTTTCCGTGGCTCTCGCTTGGGCTTGTGTTTGGGAATAGTTTGGAGCTTATACAATCTTATACGTTCTTTGGAGTGTTCGGTTGCTCTGCTATAATCATCGCTTCAAATATGTGCCTCTCCACTGCTATTTTGAAAAAGGAAAAAAAGCTAGGGCTTGCACCGCTAGGTCTAGCCATAATCTTTTATATTGCAGGTTATGGAATTTTGAAATACGAAAAAGACACTGATTCCGATACTCTGAAAGTTGCTGTTGTGCAACCTAGTATTCACCAAACAAAAAAATGGAGCAAAGATTACTTTGATTCTGTTATGACCCAAACTTGGAATTTGTTTGAAACTTTGGAACCAGATAGTGTTAGTCTTATTTTATTTGCCGAAACAGCAATTCCAGACTATATAACTATGCGATATAGAGAAACCGAATTTTTGGAGAACTATGCTCAGGAAAATAACTCCGCCATTGTCATTGGGGCATTGAGTAGAGTTTGGAATCCAGAGGCAAAGATTCAAAGGAAGAAATACGATCTGTATAATTCGGCTTTTTTGTTTGGCTTTGGCTATCCAATGCCAGAATACAGAAAAATGCACCTTGTGCCTTTCAGTGAAAAAGTCCCCTTTGATAATATTTTCCCAGTAGTCAACTACGTTGACTTAGGCGGCGGCGTTTTTTCGGCAGGAGACAGTCTTTTAATATGGCAACCGGGGAATTTTAGCCCGCTTATATGTTACGAAGCCATTTATGGCGATATTTTGAGGGATGCAAAGCGGAAAGGAGCAAAATTCATAGCCAACATCACAAATGACGGTTGGTTTTACAAGAGCATTGCACCATACCAGCACTTTAATTTGGTACGTTCCCACGCTGTGGAGAACGGAATAGGGGTAGTTAGAGCGGCAAATACGGGAATTAGTGCTTTTATATTGCCAAACGGGAAAATTTTGGAGAAAACTGAGCTGTTTGAACAGAGGATAATAGTCCAAGACATTCCTTTGGAAACTCGTTTTACGCTTTATTCTGAAATTGGTGATTATATTGAACTTGTTTTATTCATTTTTTCGCTACTTATGCTTCCTGTTGCTCTAATAAAAAAGATTCCAAAATAAAAAGAGCCTCCAACCTAAAAGATTGGAGGCCCATGTTCATGTTACGTTATTTTTTTGGAGCTGCTTTTTTATGAGCGGCTTTTTTAGGAGCAGCTTTTTTAGGGGCAGCTTTCTTGTGGGCAGCTTTTTTAGGAGCTGCTTTTTTTGCAGCGGCTTTTTTAGGAGCTGCTGGTTTCTTAATAACGGTTTTTGTAGCCATGAGGAATACTCCTTTTGTTTGTGAATGTCAAGAATAAATATAGAATTTTTTTTTCCACTTGGCAAGATTAAAATAACTTTTTTTTAATTTTTTTTGCAAACCCAATTCTTGTAATCGCAAAAAGCATTCACTCCTGCTTCCCAAAAGTTTGCAAAACTTTTGGCAAAAGGAGGGAGCTTAAATGGATGCATAAGCAGAATATCGTGCATAACAAGTACCTGTCCATCGGTTTGCCGCCCCGCGCCAATGCCGATTGTAGGCGCATTTATAGCCCGCGAGACTTTTTCCCCGAGCGTATCTGGAATATGCTCCAAAACAACTGCGCAAGGCTCAAGGCTGTCTAAAATTTTTGCTTGTTCAATAATTTTTTCCGCTTCTTCCTCATTTTTGCCAACCTGCTTAAAACTTTTTGCAGTTTGAGGGAGCAAACCGAGATGACCAACTATCTCTATTTTTTTTTCTCTGAGTGCCTCAAGAGATTTTAATGGGAGTCCTTCTATTTTAACTGCATCTGCCCCTGCTTCTAATAATCTTGTTGCATTTTGCAACGTGAGTTTTGGTTCTGTGTCTGAACCATAAGGCATATCGCTCACTATGTAACTATTTGGCGCACCACGTTTTACGGCGCTGGTGAACAAACACATCGCTTCCATGGAAATGCCAGCGGTTCTGTCCATTCCAAGCATTGTGTTGGCGGCAGAGTCCCCAACCAAAAGCATATCTATCTTTGCCGCCTCCGCCATTCTGGCAAAAGCTGCATCGTAAACGGTTACCATAGATATGGCTTCTCCGTTTTTTTTCATGGAATAAAAATCATTTTTGCCAAGCATCATTCAACCTATATTCTCAACTCTAATAATTTCAACCACTTGCTAATTTTCTCGTTTCAACCAACCATTCATAAGACCTCAAATTTTCCAGTGCACCCGCATGAACTTTCAAATGTCCCAAGAAAAAATTTTCTATGCGCAAGCACGAATTTTGCTTTGAATTGCTTTTTCCATTAGCAAAATTCCCAATCTCCTGCAAAAAAACGGGGTCATAGCTTGGTTTTCTCTCTCCAAGGCAGCTCTCACACACCGCTCCGCCCACAGAAGACCACAAATCTGCCGGAGCTTGCAGAATTTTTTGCCCGCATAGCCCGCAATTTAAAAGCATTGGCGCATAACCTAAAATATCACACAATTTGTGCAACCAAAGAGAGAGCGAATTTTCATTTGCCTCATTTAACTCTAAATATTCCAGATTGTTAAGCAACCATTTGAACTCTTCTGCCGCATAAGATGAATTGCTACCCAGCTTTAACAATATTTCTGCCATTAGCTGGGCAGCGGCCAAACTTTGCAAATTTGTGCGCATTTTTTGAAAATAATTTTGCAAAAATGCCTCTTTTGGAATTATCAAAGATGTATTTCCCTTTGAGCGGTTATAGCGAATTTCTATTTCGCTGTGTACAAGAGGGTCTATACTGGCTTTAAATCTGGAATTTTTGGATTTTGCCCCCTTTACCAAAAGCGAAAAAATACCAATATCTGGACTAAGTGCCTTGACTATCCAAGAACTATCGCCATAAGCATAGCGGTGAAGGACTATTATTTGTGTACGCATATTATCCGGGCGGCCAATATAACATTCTTTTTCCGAGTACGTGCAAATGTAAGTGACCAACGGTTTGCCCGCCATCTGTTTTGCAATTTAAAACAAATCTCGCACCTTTTTCTTCGCAACCCTGAGTTTTTGCAATTTTTTGGGCATTAAAAAGCATATTCCCAAGCAATTCTTTATCGCTTTCTTCAATTTCCATTATATTGTCTATATGTTTTTTGGGTATAACGAGAAAATGAACAGGGGCTTGCGGCGAAATATCCCTAAAAGCCACAATAGAATCATCTTCGTAAAGAATATCCGAAGGGACTTCGTGGTTTGCAATTCTACAAAACAGGCAACTATCCATTTGAGTTAATATAGTAATTATTGATTAATTCATATTCAAACGCTCTGGGACTAGGGACAAGAGTATAATCATGTCCCATATCCCTAGAAGTTAATCAGCGTTTACTATAGAAATTAGTATGGTCTCCGCTTCCTTCAAAGCCGCGTCTATTTTCTCTGGATTTTTTGTTCCGGCTTGGGCTAAATTTGGCCTGCCACCACCTTTGCCGCCAGCAAGCTCGGCTAATTTTTTAACTATATCGCCCGCGCTGATTTTTTTCTTTGTGAGTTCCGCATGAACTATCACCGCTATTGTGCCAGAACCGCTCTGAATATTTGCTATAACCGCAATGCCAGCGTTTGGCATTGTTTTTTGCGCACCTTCCAAAAGCGCAGAAAATTCGCTAGGCTCCACGTTCACTTTTGAAACCCAAAGGGGAATATTTTTCACTTGAATGGG
>CAZIMU010000139.1:0-5211 GCA_964540355.1 uncultured Fibrobacteraceae bacterium
TCATATTTGTGCTCATTTGCTCTGCCGCGCCCGCCACCTCGTTAGCGTTCATAGAGGCTGCTTCCGCTCCGGTTGTCATAGCGTTTATGTTTGCCGACAATTGTACTGTTGTGTTTGTTGCAGCATTGCTTTGGTGAAGGGTTTCTTGGCTGCCGTTTTCAAGTATGCCGCTCACAGAAGACAGGTCTTCGGAAACAGATACCAAATGGTTGACTATCGACTTTGCCTCGCTTATGGGGTGTCTAAGCACATCCATAAGTTTGTTGAAATAGCCCGCCAAATCGCCTGTTTCATCTTTGGATTGCACCGGAATGGTTTGTGTTAAATCCCCTTCGCCGTGCGTTATGTTTTTAAGGGCTTCAACCATGTGAACCAAGGGTTTTGCAATGGATTTACCAACGAATACGGCAACGATAATTGTGATTACAAAGCAGATAAAGCCTGTCAAAATCATAACCTTGGTTATTTGAGATAAGGCTTCTTCTACTTCTTGCTTTTCGGTGTTGAGGAAAATTATCCAGGGATAGCCCGGAATCTGAGAATATAAGCCTATGAGTTTTTTACCCTCGTAATTGTATTCCGAGCCGCCGTGTTTATTTTGGAGCGCGGTGGCTACTATTTTTGCCAAGGGCTTAAGCGAGGGGTCTCTATCAGCTTCTTTTATGGGATTGAACTGCCTATTCACCAAGTCTTTGTTTCTATGGGCTATTATGGTTCCTTTCTCGTCAATCAAAAATGGGAAACCGCTTTTGTACAATGATTTCACTTCTGTAACAAGGTTGGAAATAGCCGATGCGCCATCTTTGTGGGCTAACAACACGCCTATCACAGGTGCATTTGCTTCATCGTTTTTTCTTATGGGCACGGCGAAAATTGCAATGAGTTTGCCGTCTATCACTATCATCTCAATATTTCTTTCTCCGGCTATGGCTCGCTTGAAATAGGAGTGGTCTTTTATGTTAATGGGGTTGCCCCGCACAAAATAAGTATCTCCTTCTGGGGTGACCATTGCCAAATCAAAGGCATTGAGACGTGCGACATCTGGTCTCAAAGTTACGGGCACAGTATTGGGATCCATAGTTCTAGTCCTTGCCCTGCCAGCAACTTCCCCAAGTATATCGAGCTGCCCATCCACCATAGATTTTAAGAATTTAGCATCGGTATCGGCTTCGCTGCCTAAGAAGTTTAAACAGGATTTCTCCATAACACTGCTGACTTTGAAACCCACCGCAAGGAGCAAGGCAACAGTACTCGCCAAAACGACTATTCCCATCAATAGGGAAATTTTAACTCTCAGTTTCATAGGTTACCTCAGAATTAGTTTGGGTAAATATAGTAAAACAACCGCACAATGATAAGTTGCGTAGAATTTTGAATTTGCTATATTTCCAAAATATGGCGGATTTTTAGTTGTACTTAAAATTTGTCCGATTTTTAGGAGAAGTATGATAAATAGGGCTTTATCGGGCGAAATAGAGAGGCTTTCAAAGCAATTTAGGGTGCTTGCGGTTGTGGGTCCTAGGCAAAGCGGCAAGACTACGCTTTGCAAAAGTCTTTTTCCAAATTATTCATATTTCTGCTTAGACTTAATAAGCACCGTGGAAGAAATTGCCAATTCCCCAGAGCTTTTTTTGGAGAAATTTGCCAAAAAAGGGATTATCATAGATGAGGTTCAAAAATACCCGGAATTGTTCCAGTATATAAAAGCAGTGGCAGACAAACACCCAAACTATCGTTTTGTTATTACTGGTAGCAGCAATTTTTTGCTTCTATCAAAAATATCGGAATCTCTTGCAGGCAGAGTGGCTATAAACACTTTATTGCCGCTTTCGCTTGCGGAGCTAAAGAATTTCGCAGGTACAGACACAAATACGCTTTTATTCAAAGGCGGTTATCCCGCTGTTTGGTCGGAGAACGTGCTTCCACAAGACCTTGCTAAAAACTACTACAACACCTATATAGAACGTGATGTTCGGCAAATTGTCAATGTGCGGAATTTGTCAAATTTTCAAAAATTCATAAGGCTTTGCGCAGGGCGGGTTGGGCAGGAATTCAACGCTTCCAGCTTATCCAATGATATAGGCGTTAGTGTTTTGACAATTCAGGAATGGGTTAGCATTTTGGAGGCTTCTTATGTGCTTTTTCGTTTGCCGCCATTTTTCAGGAACATAGGGAAAAGGCTGGTGAAAAGCCCCAAGATATATTTTTGCGATACGGCTGTTCTCTGTTTTTTGCTAGGTTTGGAAAAGGCAGAGCAGTTATCCACCCACCCTTTGCGTGGGGAAATTTTTGAGAATTTTGTTGTGCTTGAATTCCTCAAAAAACGCTATAACGAGGGCAAAACAAATAATTTGTTTTTTTACAGGGATAAATCTCAAAGAGAAGTTGATATAGTTCAAGAATTTGCGCACCAGTACAAGGCTTATGAAATTAAGTCTGCCCAGTCATTCAATGCAGATTTTTTCAACAACCTGAAATATTTGAAGAAAATCCTAGGAGAATCCCTGATTTCAACGCAGGTTATTTACGATGGAAAAAACGAGCTTGATATACCCGAAAACGGAATGATTAATTTCAGGAATTTTGTATATTAATGTTATATATGTTTAAGGGTAGTGAAAAAATATTTGGCAGGGCGTGCGGTGCAGGCTCAAAAAGCAATTTTTCCGATTTGCTTTTTAAGGCGCAATACGTGCCGAATAAGTCATTCTTTTTTGCTACCCCCCAAAAGCCTGCTCCAAATCAGCGATAATATCGTCAATGTGTTCTGTGCCAATGGAAAGCCGAATGGTACCTGGCTTTACGCCCTGTTCCAAAAGTTCATTTTCGTTGAGTTGGGAATGCGTTGTGCTTGCCGGATGTATAACCAAAGATTTGGAATCTGCCACATTTGCGAGAAGGGAGAACAACTCCAGCTTGTCAATGAATTTCTTTGCCTGCTCCGCGCCGCCCTTTATTTCAAAAGTGAAAATTGAGCCTGCACCTTTGGGGAAATACTTTTTATACAATTTATTATCTGGATGCTCTGGCAAAGAGGGATGGTTAAGGGATTCCACCTTCGGATGCTTGCGCAAATATTCCACCACTTTGAGCGCATTTTCCACGTGGCGTTCCACTCGCAAAGAGAGGGTTTCCAAGCCTTGGAGGAAAAGGAATGAGTGGAAAGGGCTTATGGTCGCGCCCGTATCTCTCATCAAAGTAACACGAATCTTTATTATATACGCAAGATTTCCAACCGCTTCGGTGAGGACTACTCCGTGATAGCTGGGGTTCGGTTTAGACAAACCTGGGAATTTATCGTTTGCCGCCCAGTTGAATTTTCCAGAATCCACTATCACGCCGCCTATAACCGTTCCGTGACCGCCTATGAATTTGGTGGCGGAATGTACAACCACATCTGCGCCATGCTCAAAGGGGCGAAATAAATTTGGTGGCGAAAAGGTATTATCCACAATAAGCGGAATGCCATGTTTGTGGGCTATGGCTGCCAAGGCATCAATGTCAACAATGGTGGAATTTGGATTTCCAAGCGATTCCACAAACAATGCTCTGGTTTTTTCGTTAATGGCTTTTTCAAAATTCTTAGGATCGCTACCATCCACAAATGTTGTGGTTATTCCAAGGTCGGGTAGGGTGTTGGCAAAAAGGTTATATGTTCCGCCGTATATGCGTTTATCAGATACTATATTATGCCCAGCGGTCGCAATATTCTGTACAGCATAAGTAACCGCCGCCGCTCCCGAAGAGGTTGCCAAAGCACCTACGCCGCCTTCAAGAGCTGCCATGCGTTGCTCAAATACATCTGAGGTGGGGTTCATAAGGCGCGTGTAAATGTTGCCGCCTTCTGTCAAGGCAAACCTTCCAGCCGCCTGTGCGCAATCCTTGAACACGTAGGATGTTGTTGCGTAAATGGGCACAGCCCTTGCATCTGTGGTTGGGTCTGGTTTTTCCTGCCCAGCGTGAAGTTGAAGCGTCTCAAATTTGCGGTTTTTCATATAACTCTCCCTTTTTATATACATATAATGCATATATGTATGGTATGTCTATGTTCATAAATATAGTAAATTTTGATGCTAATATATAAATTTCTACCTTACACACATCAAATGCAGCTCTTGGAAAAACTAGGCAAAATCCTGCCCTTTGTGGAAAATCCTGCCCGGTATATGGGGGGAGAAGCTAACAGCGTAATAAAAAACAAAAAAGATGTTCTGGCGAGCATGGCTCTCATTTTTCCAGACCTTTATGAAATTGGAATGTCAAATAACGGAATGCGAATTTTATACAATGCGATAAACAAAGAAGCGGATTTGTTTTGCGAAGTCGCTTTTGCGCCTTGGGGAGATATGGCAAAATTAATGCGAGAAAATGCCATTCCCCTTTACACGCACGCCTCTTATAGCGAGGTTAAAAGTTTTGATACTTTGGGGATAACAGTGCAAACCGAACTAAATTTCACGAATATCCCTTATGTTTTAGAACTTGCAAACATCACAGCTTTTGCCGCAAACAGAAGAGAGAATGAACCCATTGTAATCGCGGGCGGTCCTGCAATGGCAAACCCAATGCCTATAGCAGATTTTTTTGACTGCCTCTGCATAGGAGACGGAGAAATCTTGGCACCAAAGGCACTTCGCATAATTGGAGAGGCAAAAAAGGCGGGCAAAAACAAAGCGGAAATTTTGGAGCAAATAGCAAAATTGGAAGGTTTTTATGTGCCTGCAATTCACAGAGAGATAAAATCCGTTAAAAGAACTTATGTTGAAAAACTCGCAAAAGAACTTTTCCCAACAAAAAATCTGATAGCGAATATGCCGCTTGTGCACGACCGCTTTTGCGTAGAAGTTATGCGAGGCTGTACCCAGGGTTGCCGTTTTTGCCAAGCCGGATATTGGTACAGACCAACCAGAGAATTGGATGCAGACGATGTTTTGGACATCGCAAAAGAAGGGCTAAAAGCCACTGGAGACCGCCAACTTGGGCTTTTATCGCTTTCCACCGCGGACTATTCCCCTGTTGAAAAAATGTTAGATTCATTTATAGAAGACCCATTTTTCAAAAATATAGATGTATCTTTGCCATCGCTTAGGGTTAGCAGTTTTGGCAGTAGCCTTGCGAATAAGGTTTATGAACTCAAAGGTGGGCGCAGCGCAACGCTTGCACCCGAAAGCGGCTCCGAGCGGCTCCGAAAATTCATAAACAAAACCATAA
>CAZIMU010000140.1:0-5110 GCA_964540355.1 uncultured Fibrobacteraceae bacterium
TTGCACAAGGAAATAGGAGGTTTTATGAATAAATCCATTTTCAATATAGTGGCTGCCCTTTTAATTTTGGGCATAGTGGTTCAAGTATTCACTTCATGCTTTTCGAATGACGATGATGATGAAATTGAGGGAACTTCCAGTCCATCTAAAC
The DNA here is from genome assembly GCA_964540355.1 of uncultured Fibrobacteraceae bacterium. Lineage (GTDB taxonomy): Bacteria > Fibrobacterota > Fibrobacteria > Fibrobacterales > Fibrobacteraceae > Fibrimonas. The sequence continues at coordinate 152 of CAZIMU010000140.1, forward strand.
CTTCTAGTTCCTCAAAACCGTCTGGTTCTGGCACTGGCAAAAGCTCGTCTTCTGTTAAAGATAATTCCAAGTACGGCGACCCCGTGACTTATGGCGATGAAACCTACCAAACGGTTATTATCGGTGAACAAACTTGGTTTAAACGTAATTTGAGTTATGATCCAGGTAAAGGTAATTATACAACTGATTCTTATGGTCGTAAACGTTACGACTGGGCAACGGCTATGGATTTACCCCTTGAATGTAACCAGAATTCTTGCGTAGAACAAATAAAAACCAATCATAAAGGAATATGCCCCGAAGGGTTCCATATACCTACTTATGCTGACTGGGGCAAACTGTTTCAATATGTTATTGTAAATATGGTAGGTGATTATGACGAGCCCGTGTCGTACCTTAGGACTTACGAGCGTTACACTTCTTCCATTTATGGCGATTACAGTGAATATCTAGACACTTATGGTTTTTCTGCTGTGGGGATAGGTAGTACTCCAACAGGGTGGTGGACCAGCGAAGTGGTAGAAGGTAACTCTATTTCATCTAAAATGAAAGCCTATAAAGTAGGGACATATATGTATCTTGGTTTCACTGAAGTTAAGTCGGAAAAGTATTCTATTCGTTGCCTTAAAAATTCATCAGATACCAACCCTCCAAAAATACCAGAAAAAAAATCATTGACCGATGCTCGCGACAACCAAACTTACAAAACCATAAAAATAGGCAGGCAAAACTGGATGGCGGAAAATCTCAACTACGATGCGGAAGGCAGCAAGTGTTATGAAAGCAAAGAAGCCAACTGTGCAATTTACGGCAGATTGTATAGTTGGGCAACAGCTATGGATTTGCCATCCAAATGCAATAGTGTATTAAGCAGTGATGCCGATTGCAACAAAAATAAAGTTCATCGCGGCGTATGCCCTAGTGGATGGCATTTACCAAGCAGTGATGAGTGGAGTGAGTTGTCAGATTATGTTAGATATGGTTTGGGAACTTTAAAGGCAAATAACGGGTGGAGTGATTATGGCGCGGATACTTATGGATTTTCGGCTTTGCCTGGCGGACAAATCAATGAAAGCGGTTTCAGTCAAGCTGGCGATATGAGCTATTGGTGGAGTACTGATGAGGTATCATTCAAGCCCAATCAAGCTTTCAACAGATCCTATGACGGAAAAACAACGGTACCGCAAGATAGAGAGAAATCTAACCTATACAGCATTCGTTGCCTGCAAGATTAACCGCGTATTCCATTATTTCCGCTTCCACAGCATTGCGAAAAATTTCGTTTCGAAATTTTTCGTAGTTGCTGTGTTTTTCAATCAGGAAAATCCTATTCCTACACCCTATTCCAAACAAACCTTAGGCCCTGATTCCCATAAAAACGCATCTTCTCATCAGAACTAATAAGAGTAACCTTATTAGTTATAGCATGTGCCATAATAGCGTGGTCAACAGGGTCTTTATGGTCAGGTATAGGAATTAGCTTGCCAAGTGTCAATATTTGTTCTTTTTTGAAATAGTCAACCGAAAAGCCCAGTTCGTCTATATCGTTAAAAATATCCTTTGTCTCTTTCCATTGCAAAACTTCAACCTTGCCTATTCTTAACAAATGGACAATTTCCTCTATACTTCTAGAACTTATATAAATTGAATTTGAACTTTCTTCTATTGCATTTAAAACATCTTTGCTTAATCTATCTTTTTCTCGTATATAGAATAGAAAAATATTAGTATCTATGAAATAACGCATATTACCTCATAACGGCTCGCATATCGTGAATAATAACATCCAAACCATTGGGATGCTTTTTCCACCATAAGGCAGCTTTTGACAATTTCTTAGGTTCAGCCTTTGCTTTGGACCTTACCTGCTCTTTTGTTATTGCTTTTGACATTGTTATTCTCCTAAGATGTTCTTGTTGTAAATATACTAAATATTTTGTAAAAAATGGGCAAAAAAAAGCAAAACCTCACCCCACGCTTTTTTCCAACTTGAGCGTAAGCAATGACCTTGCTTCGCTCGCAAATTCACCTGGCAATTCTTTAAACACATCTCTGCTAAAACCCCCAACTATCAACCCAATAGCATCTTCTCTTGAAATTCCCCTTTGTTCCAAAAAGAACAGCATATCTTCGCTTATGCGGCTGGTACTGGCTTCGTGTTCGGCATTTGCGGTTTTGTTTTGCACAATGACTGTTGGAAAAGTGTGTGCGGCACATTCGCTGCCAACAAGCATACTGTCGCATTGGGTGTAGTTTACGGCGTTTTCTGCGTTTGCTCTTATTTCTACCAGCCCTCTATATGCGTTTGAGCTTTGGTCTGCGGATATTCCTTTGCTTATTATGGTGCTTTTTGTGTTTTTGCCGATGTGAATCATTTTAGTGCCTGTGTCTGCCTGCATTTTTCCATTTGTTAAAGCAACCGAGTAAAATTCGCCTGCCGAGCCATCGCCTTGCAAAATGCAGCTTGGGTATTTCCAAGTAATTGCGCTGCCCGCTTCCACCTGTGTCCAGCTTACGTGGCTGTTTTTTCCTTTGCAGAGTGCTCTTTTGGTCACAAAATTATATATGCCGCCTTCTCCGGTTTGCTTGTCGCCTGCGTACCAGTTTTGCACGGTGCTGTATTTTATGTTTGCGTTTTCCAAAGCCACAAGCTCAACAACCGCGCTGTGCAGTTGGTTGCTGGAAAATTCGGGAGCTGTGCAGCCTTCCAAATAGCTCACCTGTGAATTTGCATCCGCTATGATAAGCGTGCGTTCAAATTGACCTGCTTCTTTATTGTTTATTCTGAAATATGTGGATAATTCCATTGGGCATTTTATTCCGGCGGGAATGTAAACAAAACTGCCATCGCTGAAAACCGCGCTGTTGAGCGCGGAATAATAGTTATCGCCTGGGGGAACAACGGAGCCCAAATATTCTTCAATGAGTTCGGGATATTCCTGAACCGCCTCGCCAAAGCTGCAAAAAATAACGCCTTGTTCCAAGAGCTTTTTTTTGTGGCTGGTGTAAATAGAAACGCTGTCAAAAACGGCATCCACGGCAACGCCCGCAAGCCTTTTTTGCTCGTCTAGGGGAATACCGAGTTTTTCAAAAGTTTCCAAAAGCTCAGGATCAACATCTTCTATTTTTGCGTGTTCTTTTTTATTTTTAGGCGCACTGTAATAAACTATGTTTTGTAAATCTATCGGAGCATATTTCAGTTCGCCCCAGTTTGGAGCTTTCATACCCAAAAACTTTTCATAGCTTTTCAGGCGAAATTTAAGCAAAAATTCCGGTTCCTTGCGAATGTGGCTCGCTCTGCGGATAATATCTTCCGAAAGCCCCTTTTCAAAAGATTCGGTTTCCACATTGGTAACAAAACCATATTTGTAAGAGTTGTCAAGTTGCATGAGCTAAGTGGGGAATATAGAAAATTTCTACCTTACTTGCTATGACTAATGGCAGATTTGGCATTCACGGTGGGCAATATATCCCAGAAACCTTGATGAACGAGATTCAGCATCTTGAAAAAGCGTATTTGCATTACAAAGAAGTTAAGGATTTTAAATCGGAACTTGCATTTCTTTTGAATAACTATGCTGGGCGGCCCTCTTTGCTCTATTATGCGGAGAAAATGAGCGAGGATTTAGGTGGGGCAAAAGTTTATTTGAAAAGGGAAGATTTGAACCACACCGGTTCGCATAAAATAAACAACGTGCTTGGGCAGGTTCTTTTGGCAAAGAAAATGGGCAAAACCCGCGTTATTGCAGAGACAGGTGCTGGGCAGCACGGCGTTGCCTGTGCAACGGCAGCGGCTTTGCTCGGTATGGAATGTGAAATTTTCATGGGCAAAGAAGATACCGAGCGGCAAAAATTAAATGTTTATAGAATGGAATTATTGGGCGCAAAGGTAAACGCTGTTGTAAGCGGAACACAAACATTGAAAGATGCAGTTAGCGAAACAATGCGGGAATGGGTTTCCAGAGTTGCAGACACTCATTATGTGCTTGGCTCGGTTATGGGACCTCATCCATTTCCGATGATTGTGAGGGATTTTCAAAGCGTTATAAGCAGCGAAGCTAGGGCGCAAATTTTGGAAAAAGAGGGCAAGCTGCCAGTTGCGGTTATTGCCTGCGTTGGCGGTGGCTCAAATGCAATTGGGAGTTTTTATCATTTTATAGAAGACGAATCCGTGAAGCTGATAGGTTGCGAAGCGGCGGGGCTTGGCATTGAAACAGACAAACACGCAGCCACAATAGCAAAGGGGACAATTGGAATTTTCCACGGAATGAAATCTTATTTTTGCCAAAATTCAGAAGGGCAAATTGCCCCAGTGTATTCAATTTCTGCCGGCTTGGATTACCCAGGCATTGGTCCCGAACACGCGCATTTGCACGATATAGGCAGGGCGGAATATGTTCCCGTTACAGACGAAGAATCGGTTTTAGCTTTTGAGTATTTGGCTCGCACAGAAGGAATTATCGCCGCCATAGAGAGTTCACACGCTGTTGCTTATGCGAGAAAAATCGTGCCGAATTTGCCAAAAACAGAAAGCGTTATTATTTGCCTTTCCGGTCGCGGCGATAAAGATGTAACTTCAATAGCAAAGTATAGAGGAGTTAATTTGCATGAGTAAAATTCAAAACGCTTTTAAAAAAGGCAAAGCCTTTATAGCTTTTTTAACCGCAGGCGACCCTGATTTGCAAACAACAGAGGAACTTGTTTTTGAAATGGGAAAATCCGGCGCAGACATAGTAGAACTTGGAATTCCATTTTCCGACCCAATAGCAGAAGGGCCAGTAATTCAAGGGGCGGATTTGCGAGCGCTTGCGAGCGGAACAACTCCAGACAAAATTTTTGCAATGGTAGAACGCATAAGGGAAAAATCTCAGGTTCCCCTTGTTTTTTTAACGTATATGAATCCTGTTCTAAAATATGGCTACGATGCTTTTTTTGCAAAATGCAAAGAAGTTGGTATAG
>CAZIMU010000141.1:0-5093 GCA_964540355.1 uncultured Fibrobacteraceae bacterium
TTGTGCTAGGTTGGAAAGATGCAGATACAACAAAAATAGATAACGTAATAGCAAATCTGCTCTCCCCTGACCCCAATCACCCTGCATACATAAAACTTGGAACATCTGCAAATTACAATGAATACCTTGAAATGCGAAAAAAAGCAAATAATTTAGCAGATAGGCAAGCCATTTTCTTAGGGGTAATAATTTTGAACCACATAGTTTCTGCCATAGATGCCGCACTGTCTGCAAACGCACACAACAGCAGCCTGTACGAAGAAAAACTTTCCTTTTTAGATAGAATAAGACTAGGAAATGATTTTCAAATTGGCGAAAACTTTAGAGTTGGAGCGGGGCTTAGACTTGTTTTTTAGAATCCTTTTAACTTTGGCAATCGGAGTTCAAATAGCTTTCTCCCAAACGGTTGTTTCTGTCGATGAAAATATATCTCGCAACAGAGACAAAAACCTTGTTGTTGCTATGGCGGCTTCTGCTGTGTTGCCAGGGGTGGGGCATTTTTATTTGGGCAATAATTCAAGAGCTTTGTCATTTTTTTGGATAGATGCAGCTCTATGGGTTTCTGCAAGCACAACTTGGTTTTATGGCGATAACCAATTAAAAAGCGCAAGGGGCTATGCGGTTAAATATGCGGGTGCAGAAGGTGCTCCCAAGGATCTTGACTTTTTAACACTTATGGGAAATTATAGGAGCAGAGGAGGCTCTCGTTACCAAAACTCAAACCCAAGCAATGACGAAGATTACAACCAAGCAATGCTCAGAGCTGGGCGAGAGATAGATGCAGAATATCCTTATGAATCTGGATATATTTGGGACTGGGGTTCAAGTGATAACCCAGAAACAACCGAAAGAATGAAAACCTATAATGAAATGCTGAAGCGTCACCGAATTGCGAAAATTGCATTCCAAGTTTCCCTCGGTGCTATGGCTCTAAATAGAGTTTTGGCTATTTTAGATGCAATGCGACTTTACAAGCAAACATCGGCAAATTTTTCGCATTTACAAATAACGCCAATTTTGGCACCTAGGCAATCAGGAATTTTTGCGAGCTATGAGTTTTGAAAATCCTTTACTCTCTGTGCGCAATTTATCCATAGCTTTTGATAGCACTCAAGTTACGCATAATGTTTCTTTTGATATAATGCCAAGAGAAATTTTTGCCATTATGGGAGAATCTGGCAGCGGAAAAACTGTGAGTGCAATGGCAATTCCAAGGCTACTCCCTTGCCCCAGCGCAAAAATAGTGAGTGGCGAAATTATTTTTGAAGGCAAAAACACTTTGGAATTAAAAGACATTGAAAGCATAAGGGGCTGCCGAATAGGTTGTGTTTTTCAAGAACCTATGCAAGCCTTGAATCCTGTTGTCTCCATTGGCACTCAGCTTTTAGAAGCGGTGCGTTTTATGCCTAAAGAAGAAATGGAAGCTCGCATAGAAGAGCTTTTAACAAAGTCCGGTTTTAAAGACACAAAAAGAATTTTCAAAAGCTACCCGCACGAAATGAGCGGCGGAATGTTGCAACGCATTGTTATTTGCATGGCTCTTGCCCCAAGGCCTTCTCTCATAATAGCCGATGAACCAACAACCGCTATAGATGCTAATCTTCAAATTGCCATTATGGATATTTTAAAAAATTTATGTTTGGAAGAAAATGTCGCCGTTCTTTTTATAACACATAACGCACTCTTAGCTGCAAGTTATGCAAACAGAATAGCCGTGATGTATAAGGGAAAAATTGTTGAATGTAATACCGCAAGCGAAATTTTAAATTCCCCAAAGCACCCATACACAAGAGCTTTGTTAGACGTTGTGCCAACAAAGGGAAAAACTTTAGCAGATTTGAAGCCCATACCTTTTGATGCGGAGTTTAACTGATAATGGATAAAGTTTTAGTTGTTAAAAATTTATCTGTGACATTCCGCTCAAAAGGCGGAGTTGTTTATGCGTTGAAAGATGTTAGTTTCCATCTTGAAAAGGGTGAGGTTTTGGCGGTTGCGGGGGAGTCGGGCAGCGGCAAGAGTACCATTGCAAATGCTTTGGTTGGGCTTGTGCCCTGGGAAAAAGGCGGAACTTATGAACTTTTTGGGGAAAGCATAAATCCTTACAAAAAAAAATCCTTTTCCGTTGTTCGTAGCAAGGTGCAAATGGCTTTTCAAGACCCTTATTCTTCGCTAAACCCAAGATGCACAGTTTTGGAAATTGTGTCGGCTCCGCTGATTGCTCGTGGAATTTCAAAAAGCGAGGCAACCGCAAAAACAAAAAAAATCCTTGATTTGGTAGGACTGTCAAATGCAGACTTAAATAAATTCCCACACGCATTTTCTGGCGGTCAAAGGCAGCGAATAGGTTTAGCACGCGCTCTTGTGCTTGAGCCCAAAATTTTGATTTGCGATGAAATAACATCTGCCCTTGATGTGAGCGTTCAAGCTCAAATTTTGCACCTTTTAGACGATTTGCAAAAAGAGTTGAACCTCTCTTTGCTCTTTATTTCTCACGACATTGCCGTTATGGAGATAATCGCAAAGAGGGTTATGGTGGTTAGGGGTGGGGAGATTATTTCACCACAAACTTAACGCTCTGCATTCCTCGTGCTTTGGCAAAATATACACCTTTGGGAAGTTGCAGTTTAACAGTTTGCGAACCAGAAACATTCACGCTTGCCACCTTATTCCCTTTAAGGTCAAAAATTTGCACAACACCGCTGGAAAAGTTAGTTAGAGGAATATTTGAGACAATGGGAGTGGAATCTTCCTCTGAGCTTGAACTGCCAGAAGTTGCATTGGAAGAACTGGAGTTCCTAGAAGAGCTACTGCTTGAACTTGCCCTAGAAGAACTGCTGCTTGAACTTACCCTAGAAGAACTGCTGCTTGAACTTGCTCTGGAAGAACTGCTACTCACATTTGCTACAGAAGAGCTGCTACTTGAACTTGCTCTGGAAGAACTGCTGCTCACACTTGCTACAGAAGATGAACTTGGAGTTGGAGATGGAGTGTTACCGCAACCGCCGATAGTCAGAGAGCCGGAGAGAGTTGGGGTTGTCCAATTCTTCATACTTGCTGCCGTGGCTGGTCTGTTGTTCTCCTTGAACAATGGCTCGGCATCTGGTGCTTTTTTTCTATGCAAATATTTGTCGGAAAAATCTTTGACGGTGGTGGAGTAGCCACTTGGCCACGCACAGTGAGACTCGGTACCGGTGTTCAACCAGCCGAAATTCCCGCCAACTCCTAACGCTTTGTAAACTTCTGCTCCCGAAACAGCCGAGACGTGCGAACCCGGAACGTTTAACCACTGACCAGCAGAACCAGCGGTTTTATAAACAGCTAGAAATCCGCGTGGTGCTGCCAAGGCTATGGCTTCGTGCATATCTATAGGTAGGTTGTTTGGGCTGTTTTGGAATGTGCTAAAATCATCGCCAAGCCAAGGTTGCTCGCCATAAGCAGAACTCGGTGACTGTGAGCCATTTGTGCCTCCGCCTTGGTCTCTATTGTTATAAGCAACACGCATTGATGCCATGCCACCAGTGCCAGATTCCATAGGCATAGTGAGTGCCACGCGCTGGTCTAATATACCTCCCACGAAAGCACCCTTGCCATCACGTGAGCAACCCGTAACGCCAATTTTGGTTGGGTCAAAGAGTTTATTGGGATCGTCTTCTATAACATCTATAATACGGCTCACACCCCAAGCCCAAGCCGCCAAGTGCCCCGTGGATTTGTTGTTGGAATTAACTGTATAGAACGCACCGCTTTTGGATGCGCGGGTTCCGCCACCAACATTGCTGGTTGTATAATTAGCCACGGCTATGCCGTTGCTCGTGAAGTCAGAGGCTGGTACGCCGCTATTGTCGTAACGGATTACCAACGGATAAGGTGCGCTTCCGCTAGATGGCATGGTGACGGAGACCGAAAAACTCGCACTGCCTACTTTCACCGAGATAGATGACCTTGATACCGTGCCGGTAACGGAAGCTGGCTTTGGTGGCTTGGTGCCGTAAGCAGTCTTTTCAAGGAGCTTCAAAAGCTCTTGACGTCTCTGTTTCCATTGTTCCTTGGTTGTCATGCGCGAACCGCTCAACATCGCAAACGGGTCGGGGAGGTTGGCGTTGGCAGTGGTGAAACTGGTTGGCAGAGTAACCGAAATATCTGCCCCCTCGTTTTCCACACAAGAATTAAACATCTGCTGCCCAAAAGATGCGGAAAAAGCCGCTAACAAAAACAAGAGACCAAGCATAAAAGCTTTCATAGGGACCTCAATCAACTAACACTTCTAATCTAAATATATATTCTTTTTTGGAATAGTTTACAAAAAAATTACATTAAAGCCCTTTTTGGCGAAATTTTCTACATTGTGCCAGAGAAATAAATGTCAAATCTACCTATAGTATGTATAGTTGGGCGCCCAAATGTGGGCAAATCCAGCTTATTTAACCGCATTTTGGGGCGGAGAGCCGCCGTTGTGAGCGATAGGGAGGGCGTTACCAGAGACCGCCATTACCAAGAAGCACAGTTTCAGGGTACAAATTTTACGCTTGTGGACACAGGCGGCTTTATGACGGATTTTCAGATAGATGTTTTGGCAGAGTCCGTTAGGGAGCAGATTTTTACAGCGGTGAAAGAAGCGGACTTAATTCTCTTTATGGTGGATGTGAGAGTTGGAATCACAACATTAGACCAGCAATTTGCAAAACTCATTTTAAAAACAGAAAAGCCTGTGATTTTGGTTGCAAACAAAAGCGAAGATGCAACAGACCGTGCAGAAGGCTGGGCGTTTTTGCAACTTGGAATGGGTGCGCCGAGAACCATAAGCGCATTAACAGGTTATGCGGTTTTAAGTTTGCTGGAAGAAGTTATTTTGCTGCTTCCAAAAAAACAAAAAGCAAAAAAGGAATTAAAGCCGATTTCATTTGCGATTTTGGGCAGACCAAATGTAGGCAAAAGCACCTTGCTCAATAAGTTGCTAGGCGAAGAGCGAGTTGTGGTTTCTGAAATCCCCGGTACAACAAGAGATTCAATTGATTGTGAATTTAAATACAATGGAGTTAGTTTCAAAGTCACAGATACCGCGGGGCTTCGCAAAAAAGCACGTGTTGCAAAGC
>CAZIMU010000142.1:0-5081 GCA_964540355.1 uncultured Fibrobacteraceae bacterium
GATTACACTAAATGGCAAGAAAATCTTATGGAAGATATGTCCGTAAAAGAAATTAGCGATAAAGCAGTAAAATACAGACAAGCGAAAGCGGAGTAACTAAATTATGCTCCTTACAACACAAGGACTTACAACTTTCTACTCACATATTCAAAGAAAAAATGGTGGCAAAAAAACGCCCCAAGATATGGAATTTATTTAAAGAATTTCAGGCAATTCCGCTTGGAAATAATCCTAAACAAAGGAGGTAACATATGAGAAGCATATTCTCAAAATTCGCATTTTCGGCAGCCCTTGGGCTTGCTTTGGCATTCACATTTTCTTGCTCATCGGGCGGTGGTGACGGCTGGGATAACCCTCGCCCCTGCCGAAAGGCAGGAATTTAATTTACTACATTACTAATATGCGGTTTATATTTTTACTCATAGCGTTTCTTTTGAGCTTTGCCCAAGCGAGCAAGGAGAGCAAGGATGCTACAGATACAAGCTCTGCTAATAAAGCCGTATTTGCAGATATAAACATATTTTCGCAAATGCCGCTCGGTAGCGTATATATTTTGTGGTCTAATTTAGAGATAGAAGCAGACATAAAAAGGCAAATCACAAGCCGCAACTTTGTTTTGGAGCCTTATTTTATGCAAAATATAGATAGGGAGCAATTTGAGGAAAATCAAATTCTGCACTTGTTTGAAGAGCAAAAAAAGGTATTTTTCAAGTTATTTCCAGAAGAGGAAGATGAATAAAAACGGTTAAATGCCGTACATTTTATTTGTGTTTTCCCTGCAAATTTTAAACAAGTCGTCTAAGCTTATTTCCTTTATGTTTGCAAGCACCTGAGCAATATGCGGAATCATAGCGGGGGTGCAGGTTTTGCCTCTGAAAGGCACAGGTGCAAGATATGGGGCATCGGTTTCCAAAAGAATTCTATTTGCTGGAATGGTTTTTGCCGCATCTCTTATAGTTACGGTTTTATCAAAAGTCACTGCTCCTGCAAGGCCAAAAAAGTAAGTTCCTTTTAAGGATAAAACCTTCTTTGCAAATTCTGGCGTACCTGTGTAGCAGTGAATATGAGCCTTTATATTTTCGCTATCTATTTTTTGCAAAATTTCAAAGGCATCATCTTCTGCCTCCCTCAGGTGAAACACAAAATTGCTTTTTAATTCCAAACCAATTTCTAACTGCCTCAAAAAAACTTTTTTCTGCAATTCTGCGTTATACTTTTCATAATGGTAATCCAATCCAATTTCGCCAAGAGCAAGCGCATTTGGCAGTTTTAAGCCCTCTAAAATACCTTCTTCTGCCTTTGGACTGAATTTCTCTGCCTCCAGCGGATGTACGCCAAAAGCACCGTAAATTTTAATTCCGCTCAGTGCTTTTTTTTGCAAAAATTCCTTGCCCCAGTTAAAATCGTCTGGGTCACAAGCTATATGAACAATGGCTTCTGGTGCAGGGGTCATTTGCTCTAGCAAAGCCTCTGCCGTTCCGCCAGTTCGCTCTAAAATTGTGTCTATATGACAATGAGTATCTATAAAACTCATATATTTAGGCGGAAATATCCACCATACCACCTATTCCGTTAGGGGAAGGTGCTTGAGGGAGGGTCTGCAAAAGGGCAAGTGCCTCGCCTTCGCTGGCTTGCTGGGCTTTTTTTAACACCGCAATTCCCACTGCCGAGCCTGTTTCTGCTGCTTTTTGTGCTATTCCTAGTTCTGCCATAGACATTTCCATAAAGCCTCCTTATATAATACCTACATTCATTATCGGCAACAAAGTATAAAAACTTTAATAAAAATTTAAATTAAGCTTAATTTTAACTCAATTCCCCTAGCCATTCAAAGAAATCTGCGTTTTTGGGGTGAAAATCCATATAATCGTCAAAAATCTTTTGCCCCCTGATTTCATCCCTTTTTAGGTTTTCCTCAACGCGGGATATTATAGAGGGTCTAAGTTTTTTGTTTTTTTGGTAAAAATTGTAGTCTTCTATATACATTTCATAAGCTTCTATTATTTTTACAATATTTTCTGCTCTAACATAGTTGCTACCTATTCCGAAAAGCACTTCTTCGGTTATTATTAAGGGTAATGTGTTTTTATCAAGCAAAAACTCCTTTAATGTATTGCAGGCTTTTATAATTGAATCTGCTATGGTTTTTGAAAAAAACAGATTGAGACTATTTTTCACGCCGCTTCTTTTATCCCATTTGTAAACGTTTCTTAAAATCCCGTAAATATTTTTGCTATAAACCCAGCCCGGAATAATCTCGTTTACACCCACAAGTTCCCCGTTTTTTATGAGGCTAAAGGGGAATTTCAACCTTTGCGGCTCACAAACAACCCCTGTTGCAATCATTGTAAATGGAGCTTCTGTGAAATTCGCAGGGAATTTTATGCTGCATCCAAGCCCAAAAAACTGCCCGAGTCCCGGAGTAATTTCTTGGTCTGGCATCCTGCCTGTGTGGTTGCTCCCCACATTTGCGCCATAACCCACATTGCCCCTGCCTTCTGCCCACAAAGCCGAAATTAACAAGCTGTGGTGGTGAACTTGCATCAAAGGTCCAAGCAGAGAATTGCTTATCTCTGCCTCGCCAATATGGGAAAAAGCACCTATAAAAGAAGATTTCACAATGGCGTTATCCATCACCACACTATTATTTTCAATTATGGAATCTTGGACTATAGCCCCATTTTCAATGCAGGAAAAATCACCAAGATGCAAATTTTCAAGAGCATTCACATTGCAAACTTTTGCGCCCCTGCCTATAACAGTTCTATCCTGCTCGCTGAACATTCTTTTCAAAACTCTATGCCCACTTTCAGTTCCAACTTTTATTTGAGACATTTCCTTATCGCATATAATTGAACCAACATTGAATATCAAAGAATCTTCACACGCAACCGAATTGGAAAATAGTTTAACATCGTAAATGCAGGCATCTTCTATAACGCTCTCGTTTATCCAGGAATTGAATATTCCCGTTGTGAATTCAACGCCTTTGTAAGAGCAGGTTTTGCCGGTAAATCCGTGCAGTTTTATTTTGCCGGTGAATTTTGAATTTTTGATGTTTTTAGGCACAAAATCTTGCAAAACTCTTATATTGTTCCAGTTGTCGCAGGTGTTTCCGGCACCTACGAGTTCTTCAATTTCTTTTTGCATAAGCGGGCGTTTAGTCATATAACCAAATGGCAATCTCAAATGCCTTCCTCATACCTTACAGCAAGGGCATCTTTCAATTTGAACTCTGTGGTCAACATATTAACTACCTCCGATGAATTTTGTCTCAAATAATCACGCAATAATTCCAGCAACCGCTTCTTGTCTTTGAACAGGGAAGTAAAAACTGAATCTTTGTACTTGCGCTTTGCTGGCATAACGGTAATATAGAAAGAAAAGTCGCCAACGCCAATTCATTAAGGAGGCATTAAAGAATCTAGCTAAAACAACCCAGCAAACCCACGATTTTGCTCAAAAGTTTGGCTGGCAGAAAATTTGCCCGATTAATTTTTCTAACTTAATCCAAAATGCTCATAGCCAATCCCATTTACGATACCGTATTCAAACACCTGCTGGAAAACCAGCGGGCAGCAAAATTTTTCATAGGCACTTTGCTAGGCAAACCGATATTTTCAATATCCATTCGCTCACCGGAACGCACATACATAGACCCAAAAGACCAAGAACTCAAACTGCTGAGAATGGATTTTACCGTTGAAATAGAAACCGAAGACGGACAAAAACAGAAAGTAGCGATAGAAATGCAGAAGTCAGACAAAATAATCACAGACGTGAGCCGCTTTCGCAGGTATCTGGGGCACGAGTATATGTCCGATACCATTCCCATTATTTCCATTTATGTTCTAGGTTTTTCCCTGCCAGCCATAGAAACCGCCTGCCTGCGCATATCTCGTGGCTATTACGATTTAGTTGAAGAAAAGGAGATAGCCGCTGTGAGCGATTTTGCCGAGCGTTTAACACACGATTGTTATATAGTACAGGTTCCACGCATCCAACCCAGACTGAAAACTCCTTTGGACAGATTGCTTTCCGTATTTGAGCAGACGAATTTCATAGATAAAACCGAAGCAGACAAAACTTACGATTATCCTATAAGCGATGAGGGAGTGAAAGAGATAACGGATATTCTTCACTACATAAGCACCGACCCCAAAGCACGCAAGGAGTTGGAGGATGAGCGTTACTATCGCCAGTATGTGGACGATACCTTTGGCGGGTTATATAGGGAGATAGAGGATAAGAATAGAATCATAGCTGAGAAAGATGCTGAGCTTGCTCGCATAGATGCTGAAATCGCGAACAGGGCTGCTGAACTTGCGGAGTTGAAGCGGAAATTGGAGAAATATGGGGGATAAAATCAGCTATTTTTGCCGATTTTTAACTTTTTTTTTACCAGAAAAATTTAGAGAGAGTGTCGTAGCCAGTTTAGCACAAAAGGAAGAACAAAAATGACAAAAACATTCTGACTCGGTTTTTCTACTAGGTTTATCTCGTTCAGGCTTGAAAAAATACTGTCATAAAAATTTTTCCAATTCTTCTTTGGTTGTTATTTTGTCGTTCCTCGCATTTCCCTCTACAATTTTTATTGGAACGGAGAATTTTTCAAGTATTGAAGCCTCATCTGTTGGGCAAAAATCTGGGAATTTTTCCATTTTTTTGTAGAGCTTTTTTAGCAATTCAACAGGGGCAGCTTGTGGGGTTTGGGCAAGCCAAAGGCTTTTGCGGTCAAGGGTGTTTTTCACAAAAGAATTTTCTGCTACTTTCACCGTGTCAAAAACAGGTTTTGCAACCATGCAGCAATCTTTTGAAAGAGTTTTTGCAACCGAGTTTATTATCTCTTGGCTCACAAAGGGGCGGGCAGCATCGTGCACCATCACGTGGCTTATGTTTTTTGGGAGTGCTTCAATTCCGTTTTTAACAGATTGCCAGCGTTCTTTGCCTCCGAGTGCAACAATAATGGATAAATTTTTGGATTCTTCAATGAAATAATTTTGCCAGTTTGCAGGAACTGTGATGACAACTGCTTTTATTTTTTTATTGTTTAAAAAAGCCTCTGCGCTGTGGAGCCACAT
>CAZIMU010000143.1:0-5057 GCA_964540355.1 uncultured Fibrobacteraceae bacterium
TGCAAAAACCGCATTATAGAAGCAAATCTATACGATTATTACAAAGAATGGTACCACAGCGTTATACGCGAATTAGCCCCAAATGTATCATCTGAAAGCGAAATTTCAAAATTATTGGTTCCAAAAATCCCTACGCCGCAGGTTAAAGCCTCTCTTGCCCTTTTGCTCAAACTGGGCTTGCTAGAACAAGATTCAAAAGGGAAATATAAACAAACAAGCAAGCATCTCACAACAGGCGATAACATAAGCTCAATGGCAGTCCGCAAACACCACGAAAACATGGGTATTTTGGCTGTTTCGGCTTTAGAAAACATTTCAAAACAAGAAAGGGATATTTCTGGCATAACAATGGGTTTATCAAAAGAAGGTTTTGAAGCCATAAAAGCAGAACTGGCTAATTTTAGACGCAAAATAAAAGAAATTGCCTCCCAAAGCGAAAAAGAAGAAGAATCTGTATATAGAATAAATTTGCAATTATTCCCACTTTCAAAATCTGCGCGTAAAACAAAGGAGGCAAAACATGAAAAAGTTTAATCTATTCTCGCCAAAATTTGCTTTTGCGCTACTTGCATTGTTTGCATTATCCTGCACAAATCCGGCAAAAACAACGCAAAAAGCACCAGTTGTAGCAGGGGGCACAAGCGAAGAAACCAACACTCTCGCTTACCACGAGGTGTTGCCTGCTGTGGGCAGAGATGGCCGCAGCAAAACAGCCCTTTTATTCAAAACCCCAAACAGCTTTGTTGCATCCGATGGCAACAAATTTTCAGCATCGGTTGCTTTCGAAATAAGCGCATGGTTCAAAATAGACACCCTGCCGCAAAAATCCGCAGTTCCCTACAATTTAGTTGGGAAAAACGATATTTTCAGCCTTGCGCTTGTTAATGGTGCTTGTGGAGCGGAAAATCCAGCATTTGCATTCTTTTTAACAGAAGAAACTTCAATTTTCGCCTGCAATCACGCGGTTTTATCAAAAAAGCCAGTTAAAGCGGGCTTATGGACTTTTGTAGAGGTTAAATGGGACGGTCGCTACTTAACGCTTTATCAAGATAACGTTCAAGTGGCAAAAGAAGAGCGAATTTTGGCCGTTTTGCCATATTCCAATGTGCCGATTTATCTTGGCAAATCTGGAATTTCCTTTGCAATTGAAGAACTTTCACTCAACACGGAGGCTCTATGACAATAGACGAAAACATAAACGAAGCCGAAGATGCCGTATGTATAGCAAACAACTCCGGCCGCATATTAACCGCGAACAAACGTTTTTGCAAAATGTTTGGCTTTGACCAAAGCGAGGTAAAGGGGCATTATCTATGCGATTTATATCGCCATAAAGAGGTGCTCAACCGCATTTTGGAGAATATTCCAGAGCAAGATGATGTTCTGCAAACCAGAATGCGCACGAGGGCTGGTCGCAGCTTTCCCTGCTTGCTAACCTATCGCGGAACAAAGTCCTTAGAAGGCATACCTTTGCTTAGACATTCCATTCAGCGTTCAAGCTGCCAGTGAAGACAAAATTCTCTTTGTCCCAGCTATGGAATAGCCTTCGTTTTTGAGGTAATGGTGGATTTTCTTTAGGCGTTCTATGGAATCTGTATCATAGCGCCTCTGAGACCCAGCGGTACGGCTGGGTTTTAAGTAAAAATTAAACTCTTTTTCCCAAAATCTTAGCGTATGAGCCGCTACTTGCAACATTTTGGCGACATCGCTAACCCTAACTGGGATATCCTCTTGTATATCTACTGGGATATCTAAAGCCTGAGATGTATTATGTACTATCATATATATGATAGCTGTGCAAAAAATGTGCCAAAGTTCTCAATTCAGTAGTTTTCTATGCAACGAACGCTGAACAAGTATTTTTTATCGTTGTCTGAGAAACCCTCTCCGTCGGACATGTGCAAGTTGTAGGCTTTAGAGTTATTGTACGTATTAGAACTCCACCAATAGCCATGGCTACCAACGCTGTAGAAGAATAAGTTGCCATCAATATCATAGGCACCATAGCCACCCGGCATAGCCGCAAAGCCATACGTGTCCTGACCATTGCCAGCACTACCCCAACCTTTAGTAGCTTTCAAATACTTCTCGATTTTCAAATACTTCTCCTTACTAGTAAACTTCGCATCGTCATCATCCTCATTCTCTTCTAACACAATCTCAAACAAATTTTCCCATTCATCCCTGCTTGGCAAACGCCAACCTTCAGGACATGCTTGCATTGCCGCTGCCCAATTGTAAAGTCTGCCGTATTTGTTGCAGTTGTCTGGGTCGTCTTTGTAGCATTTGCTACCAGGGACATAGCAGCTCAAATTCTTCCTCATCCATCTTTGATAGCCGTAGCCTATATAATCGGGATTGTAGTCTTCTCCATAGCAAGAACCTCCAGTATATTCAGAGCTTGAGCTTGATCTCTGGGGTGGGGTGGGGATAAAGGAAGACGAGCTGCTTCGTAAATTGCCACCACAGGTATTGTCATAGTAATCCTTATCTCCTCCCAAATTCCTGCAATCTATAACGTTCAGATAGCTACATCTGTAGTTACCACCGACCAAGTAAAGGCAGTAGGAGTATGAATTCTGCTGCTCCTGCCTCGCTTCGTTACATTCTTCTTGACTACTGAACTCTTCTCCGCCATAATTGTTGCAATTTTTACTACTCATAATGTTGCATACTTTGCTATCGTTATAGTAAAGGCAATAAACATATTGCAATTCCTGCTGCCTCAATAAGCTACAGGTGTTATCATTGCGATAATCATCTCCGTTATTTCTTTTGCAGTCTTCATCACTCATAGGGGTGCATTTGTAGTTACTACCGATATAGTAACCGCAATAGTGAGTACATGTGCTATTATTGCCGTAATTATCTCCTCCATATTGTTCACACTCTATAGTGCTTATAGATTTGCATCTCATTATACCATTGATATTGTAATGGCAGTAGGATTTTGAATTTATGCTGGACAGAAGTGGCATATTATCATCGCTGCTACAACCTAAAATTGCAAAAATTGTCAGTGCTACTAACAAAAATTTTTTCATAGATTTATCCCCAAGTTGAAGCCAAGCGTACGATTGTAAAAGCTGAAGTTTTTCACATCACTCATATCGGCAAAGCCATAGTCGTAAAATGCACCTATGTAAAACATACCTATATCAAAGCCAAAACCCATGTTCAAGCCTAAGTCCAAATCGCCAAAATAATCGCCGCCTTCAACGCATAAGCCAACATACGGACCAGCATTTAACCTAAGTGCTGAAAGTTTGAGAGAGATCAGCAATGGAAGCTCAAAGTAGTGGGAAGTTACGCTTTCATCATCTTTCATTCCCTTTTGGATATACATAAGACCAGGCTGTATGTGGAACATCTCGTTAGCTGCAAAGTCAAGCACAAAACCAAACTGCATTCCGAAAATATCTCCATAATTGCCATCACCACTTTTGAGTGTGCCAGTCTCACGCACATTATCATATTCCGCATAAGTGTGCGAAAAGTTGATACCAGCCCTAATGCCAAAAGACACCGCACCATCGCCACTTCCTTCGCCAGAATTGCTTTCCACGGATGGGGGAGCAGCAGAAACGGATGGGGCTGGAACATTATAAGGCGCATCCACCACGCACTCGTTGTTAGAAAGGCTTTTTATTTCGTTCAAAAGTTCATTTACATTCATGCTTGCAACAGCACTAATGAGCTTCTTGGGGTCAAGAGCACCGGCGGCCATGGCGGTATTCATAATACCCTGTACAAAATTCGTTAAACTGTTAATTACTTTATCCACGCCTGGGAAGCCATCGGGTAACTCTTTTTTTATCCCGTCTATGGGGCATTGTATCATAAAAGATTTGGGTTCCAATTTTTTTCCGCCAAACGAGGCTGGAGTGAGCATATCTTTTGCGAGTTTTGAGGAACAATCTTTCAATTGAGCGGGAAAACCGTCTTTTATTTTAGAAAGAAGTTCGTTTATATTGTAAGTTCTCGCGCATTGCTTTTGCGGAGCTGCTACTGCAACTGATGATGCCGGTGCCAAAATTGCGGCAAGAGATGGTGGTGACGACGGCGGCGGCAGTGGTAGCTGTGGCACTGTATCTTGCTGCGGGGCAAACGCAACAGGAGGAGATATCAACTCAGCAGGGAGAGCGAAAGCTGCTTCCGCTACGGGAAAAGTAGGAACAATGTCAACTGGAGGAGAAGGAGGAACTGTAGCGACTGGAGGAACAGCAGCAACAGGAGCAATAGGAGCAACAGGAGCAATAGGAACAACGGGAGCAATAGGAGGAACAGCAGCAACAGGAGCAACGGCAGCAACAGGAGGAACAGCAGCAACAGGAGCAACTGGAGTGAGAAGTTGTCTGGCAAGCTCCTTGGAAACAATCGTTAAGTCTTCCAACGATTTAAGCGAGCGATCCACCAAGCCAGTTTTGACTACTTGAGAACCAGCGATTTTTATAAGGCGGGCATTAACAGTATGAGTACCGAATACCTCTGTTATGCTCACTGCGCACACATAATCCGCACCGTGCCGTTTGGCAGCTTGAACAATGGAAGCTAAATCACTCTTTTTCCCCTTGGCAAGTTCGTCTTGAAAAGACGATGGATCGCCTATTTCCACATAAGTGCCATCCTGCACCATTGTCGCAAGCAGTTTGTTACTCACAGATTTATTTATGCCAGCATCGTTAGAGCCAGATGTATAGACGGCAAGTTTTTCGGGGGCTTCCTGTGCAAAACACAGAGCAAGCCCCAATGCTACCATAGATGCAATTTTATTGAGGGGTATTTTCACCATTCTTCTCTTTATCACTCCGACAGCAACACTTCCATCATCTTCTTGCCAGCAGTAGCAATGGGAGTTCCGGGACCAAACACACCAGCAACACCGGACTTGTACAAGAAGTCGTAATCCTGTGCGGGAATAACTCCGCCAGCGACAACCATGATGTCTTCGCGGCCTTGTTTTTTCAACTCTGCAATCACAGCGGGTATAAGAGTTTTGTGACCAGCGGCAAGGCTGCTCACGCCTAGAATATCATCATCGTTTTCAATTGCCATGC
>CAZIMU010000144.1:0-5018 GCA_964540355.1 uncultured Fibrobacteraceae bacterium
TTGAAAAAATCTGCCATGCTCAGGTAAATCCCATTTTCGTTTGCTTTTTGCTGCCTCAAAAAATGAAGTTTAGCTATCTCTTTGGAATCGTTATCCAAAACCAAAAGAGAATCCCCCACTCTTTGAACTTCAAAAAAACCCACAACAGCAGCGGCTTTAAGCAATTTTTTGTCTATAATCTCTTTCAATAATTTACGTGAGTCCTGTTCCAAATTTTTATGCGTTTCGGTATATTGAGAGGGTCTTAAATCCCAAGCGCAAAAATACATCTTCCAGTCAATCAATGGAATTATGGAATCCAAGTCCACATCGCTAAATATTTTTAGCCCTAAAAAAGGCGGCATATTTTTTATTCCACTTCTCTTTCCTTTTTCTGGAACCTATTTAGCATAGTCCACGAAAGTTTTAGACCACCAAATACTTTATCGGTGTTTATATCTTTATAGGGTAAATTCAAACCTTCTCCATCGTGACGCTCTACCTTGTAACCTCCGTACAGACCTGCCGAAAATTGCGAAAATTGAAAGCGAAGTTCGAGTTCCAAGTTAAGTGCTGGCCCAAGGTCGCTCTTAACCTCTTCTACTGAACTTTGGCGAATATTCAGCAATGCAAAGCCGGGCCCAATTGATGGAATTATATTAACACGGGCGTTTTGCGCTCTTAATTTATAGCCCCACATCCAAGTGATTCCATAAGTGTACCATTCGGTGGTACCTCTTACTGGGGTTATAGGCATAAAATCAACATCTATCCAAGTGCGCAATTGATTGTATTCGCCGCCTATTTCTACGTGACCACATGCATATTCCATCACATAGCTTTTTCTAGTATCCTCACCTAGACTAGTAGCGTCATTTATAAGTTTAACGCCATTGGATTTTTGGCTACGGAAATCACCTTTGAAGCCTAAAAAACCGCGCACTAGGTCGCGGTCGTAAATACCATCGGCAAGTGCAGCTTGCGCCAAGGCAAGTAACACCACTATCGGCAAAATTTTAGAAAAAATGCGCATATAGGCGTAATATAGTAAATAGTAAAAACAATTTTTACTATATTGCATGGGGAAGTTAAAATATCATCTAGCAATTATGGAAAAAATCAAAAAAATAGTCGGTTTGCTTCTTCTAGCTTTTCACACTGTTTCTGCTCAAGGATTCCCAAAAGCGTGTATAGATGAAATTTTAGCTATTCCAGCTAAAAACCCAAACTTTGATGTACAGAAATTCTTAACGGATTTGCCAGCAGAAGTGGTAAAGGTAAAAGTAAAGCTAAAGCTCCCATTTGGGAAACCCAAAGATAACGAAGTTACGAGCGTAGGTATAACCGTGGGTTGTGCGAAGGTATTTCCCGAAAATCCGGCTCAGATAGCCCTCACAGTTAAAGATATAGGCATAGAGCTTGCAAAAAAAATGGGACAAAAAGCCGTAGGGAATGTAGCTTCGACTCTGGGAGCCACAGGTGTTGCTGCCGCTGGCACTTCCTATGTGACTGGAGTACCTGCACAAGTCCCTGTTGCCAATGCTCCTATTTTCAGCCCAGCTATAATTGGGCCTGTTTTAAAAAAATGCGATTTTGTATTTAATCCCGAAAAAAAATTCTGCTACGATGGCGCAGTTTATGATAAATGCGATGGCATGGAATATAATCCAACAACTCATATATGTATTGGCGATATTGCTACTCGTGCCTCATGCAACAACATACAGTATAATCCAACAATACAGCGATGCGAAAACAATGCTCTACATCTTAAATGCGGAGATAATTGGTATAATCCGGTAACACATTCTTGCTACAATAAAAGCAACGTTGTTGTGGCTAAATGCGGCATAAACCCACAAGCCTATAACCCTGACTTAATGGAATGTAAGCCGCATATCAATGCCAATGGCATATTTTTGAAAACTCCCGTGATGCATAAAGACGAACATTACGAAGCGGTTTTAATAGGTGAGCAAATTTGGTTGGCAAAAAATTTGGACAACAAAGAAGGCAGCGTATGCTACAACAATAACGTTGAAAATTGCACTATCTTCGGCAGTCTCTTTGACTTGGAAACAGCAAGAACAGCTTGCCCTATAGGCTGGTATTTGCCATCGTATGAAGAATGGAAAATGTTAGTAAACTATGCTGGAGGGGTAGCAAATGCTGGAGGAAAATTGAAGATAGCTAGCTATGGTGGTACAGATAATTACGGCTTTGCAGCTTTGATGGGTGGCTTTAGCCATTCTAATAACTATTTCGGTGCTGGCGATTTAGGTTATTGGTGGAGTTCTACAGAGTCTAATGCCAATAGTGCCTATGGTTGGTCGGCAAAGCGCGAAGGCGGCTTTTTAAACGGAGAAACATTTGGCAAGAACAATTTATTTGGTATTCGTTGTTTGCAATATGTTGACCCAAATCAAAGAAAAAACAGATTCCCTGTAATTGTAACTAGCGAACCAGCTGGCGCGACTTTGAAATTCAATGACACTTTCACTAATGTCTGTCCCGCAACGCCGTGCAAAATTGAGCTTTTAGAAGGCAAGTATAACATAAACTTTACCAAAGATTTTTACGATTCTGCAAATACGGAAATTAATTTAACAGGAGATAGATATGTCTATGTAAAACTGGTTCCGAATTTTGGAATTTTGAGTGTAAAAGAGCCTGATTATTTAAACGACATAGGTCGTAATGAGCAATGGAATTTTACCATAAATGATAATCCTATTTCTTTTGGTGATATTAGACTTTATCCGGGTAATAATTACTCCGTTAAACTAACTCATGTATGTTACGAAGATATTGTTGATAGCGTGTCTATAAAAAGAGATGATCGCATTGAGCTTTATGTGGCGAAAAAAATTGCGCTGAAACAAAGCCCAGTATCTTTGAATGCAACATACAAATGGAAGACCGTTGAAGAACCCGTTTTTATGAACCAGCAGGAGATTGGTAAAACGCCGTTCAAAGGCAATGTTCCCTTATGTTCGGAAATAGCAATTATGGAATTAAATAATAATATCGGAGTAAAATTATCAGAAAATAATCTCGCTGAATACACATATAAAAAATCCATATTTTTAAGTACTTTTGCTGGCACAGCGCTTAATTTAGCTGGAGCAATATTCTTAGGCATTGGGCTTTCTGCAAATGCAGATGCTGAGACTAATTACAAGGATTATTCTAAATTAGATTTGTCTGTAGAGCAAAGCAAATTTAATGATTTATGGGATAAATATAAAAAGAAAAAAAAAGATAGAGATTTTTATTACATAGTTGGAGGTGTTCTTTTTGTTTCGGGAATAGGAGTACATATATGGTTCTGAGATTTTTAATATTGCTTGCATTCTTTATTTTCTCCTGTTCAAGCCATGATAGAGATAATGCCAACGACAGAGACACAAAAAACTTTAAATATGAAACCTGCGGCGAATGGAACTATAATCCGTATCCGAATGATCCAAAAATGAAAGAACGGAGATGCAATGAAAAATATATCATAGAAAGCAAATGCGGTATTGGTGGTTGGTACGATACCACTAATTCCACTCTTCGTTGCCAAAACAATGTGATTGAGACTAGGTGCGGCAATAGTTGGTACAATGCCTCTAATTTCACTCTTCGTTGCCAAAACAATGTGATTGAGACTAGGTGCGGCGATAGTTGGTACGATGCCTCTAAGTCTAATTTTCAATGCAAAGACAGTATTATTGAAACTACGTGTGGAAGTAATTGGTACGATATTTATGATATAAATTTGAGATGCCGAAACGATGTTGTTGAGACTAAGTGCGGCATTGGTTGGTACGATACAACTAAGTCCACTCTTCGTTGCAAAAACGATGTTGTTGAGACTAAGTGCGGCAGTAGTTGGTACAATGCCTCTAATTCCACTCTTCGTTGCCAAAACAATAATGTGGTTGAGAAGAGGTGCGGCAATGATTGGTACGATACCTCTATGGAAAACAATACATGGAAATGCCAAAACAATGTTCTGTATAAATTTTGTTATGATGTTTGGTACAATGTTACAACAGATTACTGTTCCACATACGGCGAAGTAGCCAAATATGGTAAGCTTGTAGATAACCGCGATAGAAAAACCTATAAAACAGTTATTGTGGATAATCAAACATGGATGGCTGAGAACTTGAACTACTACATTTATTCAACCAACAGCAAGTGTTACGATAACGATGAAACAAACTGTAATATATACGGCAGGCTTTATAATTGGAATGAAGCCCAAACAGTTTGCCCTAATGGCTGGCATTTGCCCGAAGATGATGAATGGTCAGATTTAACGTATAATATTTATACCGATGATTACGGTTTTGCTCCTCTGCTAGGTGGTCGTTCTATTGGCGATTCTTTCTATGAGAAAGACAGTATTGGTTTTTGGTGGAGTGCCACTCCTGGTGCTACTACAAGTACTGCCTTTAGTCAAAAAATATCTTTTGAAAAAGAAAACAACTCTTTTAGCAGCAGTTTCTTATCCTTGAGTAAGTCCTATTTGTTAAGCGTTCGTTGCGTTATGAATAGCTACTAATGACAACTGCTTTGGAAAGGCACATCCATTTCCACAATAGGCAAAGCCTCATTGCTCTTTTGAGCCTTTTGAAGCTCCCCAGCTTTTTCGGGGCTGTACCACCAATACACAGGTATGGCATCTTCCCTATTGAATTTGCCGTATAGCGACCTAGGATAGCCAAAACGCCTCCAATGCAGAATTTTGGAATTTTCGGATTGCCATAGCAAAATATATGGAACTATCTCGGTTAGGCGAGTGTCCAGATTCCTCAATATATTGTTGCGGGCATCCAAATTCAGCTCAGTTTTTTGGGCTTCTATAAGGCTGTCTATAACGCCGTCTTGCAAGCCCGGCACGTTATTTGTGCCTTTGTCGTTTGCGGTTTTGGAGTGCCAACTCGCCTCTGGATCGCTCAATCGACCCGCGCCCCAAGCGAGCCAGCACAAGTCAAAGTTCGCATCGTCAATGCGCTGGCGGAATGTGGAAAGCGAAACTGTTTCTA
>CAZIMU010000145.1:0-4971 GCA_964540355.1 uncultured Fibrobacteraceae bacterium
GGGGGGTCAAATTTTTTACTAGATAGCTAATAGAGGTAGCTACGAGCGCGAATGTGGCGTTTTGTACAGCGGTAACGTAGGGGGGTATTGCAGCCATAAAATTGCCGCCTAGAGCCTCCGTAGGAGGCTTGGGGAAGCAGGTAGTTTTGTGACTATAGGTCATATCTGGGGTATAATATAGAAAATTTTTGGGATAGTTCGTCCTAAATGAGAAGGAATTTGTGTGAATTTCTTTAAATTTACTATATTTACCCTATGACAAAAATCAGATTTTTAGCAGCTATTCTATTTGTTAGCGTATTTTGTTTTGCCCAAAACGTAAATAAGAATAGCAAATCGGTTATCGTAAAGGTTGATGGCTTGCCAGCTCAGTACACATCGCTGAGAGTAGATACCCTTTCACGTTGCATACAAAATCTCCCAGATCCAGCTAAAATAATTGCAGCAACCGAAGGGCGCACAGAATATTTAAAAAGAATTTCTGGAACTGCTAAAAGCGACTATGTAAAGGTTTGGGATGCAAGGGTTCAGCTTGTTTACCAATGGAAATATAAACTTAACTATTTGCTTATGCCTCAAGGTGGCTTAGAGGCTCAGGCTCCGGTTTTTCGCGAAGCCGAAGGAACGGCTCCTGTTTCAGAAGCTATAATGGGAGACCCGCAAGACGGAGAGTTTTTTGCCTTTTCTAGCCCACGGCGTTATTATTTTGATTCTCCAGATGCGGCTCAAGCTTCTGCCGTGAAACGGGCAAAACAGAGAATATCGGAACTTAAAGGTTTGGAGTGTACAAAATGAGCAGCAAAAAAAATTTGGTTGAAAACGGCGATTTTTCCAAAGGCTTAAAAGGCTGGAAATCTGAAAACTGGAGTGGAAAATTTTCCGCAAAAGTAGAACACAAAGAGATGAATTTTGAAATATTGGAACCCGGCAAGGAAAGCTGGTCATTGCAATTTTGTGGGAAAGTTTCTTTAAAAGAGGGAGTTCCTTATATTTTTGAAATGAAAGCAAAAGCCATTTCGCCACGTACCTTGAATGTCAATATAAAGAAAAATGAAAAAAAATATTTGCCTTATGCAAATGGAAGAATAATAGATTTGAGCACCGACTGGCAAGATTACAGTTGGAAATTCACAATGAAAGAAACTGATGATGCAGAGGCTCTTTTATCTTTTGATATGGGTGGTAATGCCATTGGCTGGAGTTTAAAAGATGTTTCTTTGAAAGTGGCAGAAGAAGGAGATTTAGGGCGCAGTTACAGAAGGCGCATACAAAAGAACAGTGGTTATTTCAACTCTCCAAATGAACCTTGGGAACTTTGCTTTTATTCCTTGGAAGGCAAATTGGTTAAAATATTAGACAAAGGCAGAGGTGGCGAAGGAATGAGAGCATATCCGCGCATAGACAAAAGCGGAGTGCTGGTTGTTAAAGAGGTAAAAGGATAAACATATCTCGCCGCATAAAGCTACACATAAAAGCTCCTGTGCATAAATTCAAAGCCGGAGCGCATATAGGTTTTGAAAACGTGCTTGCAAAAGAACTCTCAATGCTTGGCATAAGCAGTTGTGAGCAACAGAGCGGAGCGGTACTCTTTGAGGCAAAATTGGAGCAAGTTTGGCAAGCAATAGTTCTCTCTCGTTGCGCTCGCAGTTTTGAAATGCTCGTTTCCGAGTTTCACGCTGAAAATTTTGGCAAACTTGAACAAAAAATAAAATACATTCCTTGGGAATTATATTTGCCGCAAGAGGGTGAATTAAAAATAAATGCCACTTGCGAAAAATCCAGGTTATATCACAAAGGGGCTGTGGCAGAGAGAATAAAGAACAATGTGAATTTTGGCGGGAAATTGAATGTAAAATTTAAGGAAGATGTTTGTTCTATATGGCTGGATTTATGCGGAGAGCCGTTATACAAAAGAGGGGAGAGGTGGGTTGAAGATGCGCCTTTGCAAGAGAGCCTTGCCGCAAGCATTTTGCTTTATGCAGATTTTGCAAAATACGAAAAACTAATAGATCCAATGGCTGGTAGCGGTGTGTTTTCTTTGGAGGCGGCGAAATGGTGTTCTAATTCCGTGAAGCTAGAGAGAGATTTTGATTTTATGAAAATGCCCGCATTTAGGGAAGCTACTTTCAAAAATTTTTTGCAAAAAGCAGCCCCTCCTTTTGCAGGAAAAAATATTGAAATACTTTGCAGCGATAAAAGTGAAAAAGCGATAAAAACCATAAAACACAATGCAAAAGATTATCTAAATGCTATTTCAATAAGCAAAGTGGACTTTTTTTCCCTTACACCTGCCCAAAACGCTCTTTTGGTTATAAATCCACCTTATGGCAAGAGAATGGCAAAGGAAAAGAATCTTTGCAAAGAGATAGCCAAAAAGATAGAGAAGGATTTTAGCAAGTGCGGGGCAGTGGTTTTGTGCCCTCCTTGGGAAAATATGGGGGAAAATTATTTGCAGTTGCAAACGTATAATGGGGGGTTGAAGATAATTGTTTTTTACTCACCCTGCCAGCTTCACTTCGTGGGCAGGGTTCGCCCTACGGGCTGTCCTGCGGACATTAAAAAATCTCTATTTATGCCTTTATAGGCACGAGATTTTTTTTCTATATTATGCCCCAAATTATGACTTTTATGGGCAAAACAACATTCAACCATGGGGCTTGCGGTGCTTGGAATATAAGGAGTTACGACTTTCTGCTAATCCTAAATCTAGGTATGCAAATCAAATGTAGCCAAACCCTATCTGGACTCTCTGAAAATCATAAACCAGCGTGTTGCCATTCAAAAAGTCAATAATAGCTCTTGCGAGACTTTGTATAAAACATATAGCCCAAGTGTTGTGCTTTCTAAAAGCATTTTAGAGTATTTGGGGGAAATGGACGAGAGCCGTATAGCGGAATATAAGAAAGTTGAGAAGGAATGTGATGGACTGCGTGGAAACATTAGGAAAGGTTTTGTAGGCTTTGAGGAAGCGTTGGACAAGGCGGTGGCAGAAATTAGCTCAAAGGTACAGGGCAAAATAAAAGTCGTCGTCATTGCAGAAATTTATGCCACGCCAAGCAAAGTTTCTGATTTTATTGTTACTGAATTGGAAAACAAGCTGGTTAAAGTAAAAACTTTTACTATTGAACCAGCTAATATGTCTGGCAGGGAAGAAGCCAATACGTTAGGTCCAATGAAATATGCAGATGCAATAGCAATAGGTATATCCTCCAAAGCCAATATTGTTCTTGTAGGCAGTTTTAATCCTTACGCTGGATTTAGTCATTTTATGATAAAAGCCTTGGAATTACCAAGCTCAAAAACACTCGCTATGCACACGGACAAGGTACGCCCCGATGATGATGTACTGTCGAGCTTGATTACAACCGACAAACTTCCTGCTATAACGGAAGATGCCCTTGCCTATCTTAGCAAGGGTGAGGATTTGTTTAGAGAAGGAAAATATGACGAGGCTATTCGTGAGTTAGATAAGGCTTTGGCTGTGAATAAAAATTTGCATAAGGCATATTATATTCGTGGCAGTTCGTATAACGAAAAAGGCAACTATGACCGAGCTATTGAGAACTGGACTGCTGCCATAAAGATTAAGCCTGATTTTCACCAAGCCCTGAGTAATCGAGGCAATGCGTATGGCAAAAAAGGAAACTATGACCGAGCTATTGAGGACTATAATGCAGCCATAAGAATTAAGCCTAATAGCCACGAAGCCCTGTACAATCGAGGCAATGCGTATGGCGAAAAAGGAAACTATGACCGAGCCATTGAGGATTATAATATCGCCTTAAAGATTAAACCTGATAAAGAAGAAGCATTGTACAACCGAGGCCTTATGTATTATAAGAAAGGCAACTATGATAGGGCTATTGAGGACTATAATGCTACCCTAAAGATTAAGCCTGATAAAGAAGAAGTCATAAACAACCGTGGTATTGCGTATTTCAATAAAGGCAATTATGACCTAGCTGTTGAAGATTTTGAAGCAGTATTGCGAATTGACCCAAATAAAAATAAGACCAGAGATGCTCTTGGAGTTGCCCTATTCCATCGAGGCATTGCGTATGGCGAAAAAGGCAACTCCGACCGTGCTATTGAGGACTTTACATCTGCTCTAAAAATTAACCCTGATAACCACCGAGCCTTGTACAGTCGAGGACTTATGTATTACAACAAAGGCAACTATGATAGAGCTATTGAAGATTATACCGCCGCTTTAAGGATTAAGCCTGATTACACCGAAGCTATGAGCAACCGTGGTGTTACGTATTTTGTCAAAGGCAACTATGACAAGGCTATTGAAAATTTTGAAGCCGCATTGCGAATTGATCCAAATTTTGCCAATGCCAAAAAAGGTCTTGAAGCGGTTCAAAAAGCAAAGGCAAATAAATGAACAAGCAAAGCGTGTAATATGGCAACAAAACAGCTAACGCAAAAACCTAGCTACCTAAGCTCGCCTCAATGCTCTAACCTGCTCACGAGGGAGATTCGTTGCTTTAAGCACATCGGCAAAAGAAAATCCTTTTGCAAACATATTCTTAGCGGTTTCCATAACACCCTCTTTCTTGGCATAAGCAAGAATCGCTTTCTGGTCGTGTCTGTTCATCATAGCTGCCTCATACTGCTTGAGTTCTCTCTCCGTAAAATTAGAAATTCTTGCCACCTCGAAAATCTGCAAAAGCTCCTTCTCCTTGAAACTCTTGGGAACACCTTTGAGCTTGTGTCCGTTTTTAAGAGAAAAAAGAATCTTATCCATAATCGTTTTGCACTCGCTCTCTTTCTTCTTGAACCTAGGCAAAATGACATAGATCATTTGCAGAATATCATAGCTGATTTCAGGGTGCTTGTCGTTCCTCAGGGACAAATACTGGATTACCTCCGTGCAGCCCTTCCCAAAATCAAGCTCAAATTCCAAGAAGCTAATAGAATAGAGCTTGGGAATATTGAAATCATAGTCTTTCCCTTTCACTGCAAGAC
>CAZIMU010000146.1:0-4935 GCA_964540355.1 uncultured Fibrobacteraceae bacterium
GAATCTTCTAACATATTAGAAACAATCGGTTGTTCTAATAACTGAAAAATATCTTCTGAACCATCGTTATAGATAACTTTTTCTGCGTTATCTTTTGAAATTGTGTAAACTACAGCTCTTCCTTCAACCTTATATTTAATATCAGTTTGCGTGATTTCCGTTAGAGTTGCATTTTCAATTTTATTTCCATTTTTCAAATAAATGGTATCTGCAAAAACAGAATAAACTAAAAGAGCAATTATAGAAATAACTTTCATACTCACCTTAGTGGGGTGGAGGGGGGCAGAACTCGACTTGGGGGATGTTTTTTGACCTAGACCATGTGGAGCAGGGCCTGGCGAACATTTTTTTACTATATTACTTGTGAATGACTGCTAAAGAATTGTTTAAAATTGCGAAGAAAAATGGGTTTATCTTAAATCGTATAAGCGGAAGCCATCACATATTTGAGAAAAATGGACATATAGTTCCAATCCCGTTTCATTCAGGAAAAGATTTAAAACCTGGTTTGTTAAACGCAATTTTAAAACAGTTAGGAGCAAAATAGGAGGCAATATGAACTATGCTGCAAAAATAACGAAAGATGATGATGAGTATATCGTCTCTTTTCCCGATAAGCCAAACATAAATACTTGTGGCGAATCTTTAGAGCACGCTTTGGAAATGGCAAAAGAAGCTTTGAACGAAACCCTTGTATGCGAGCTTGAATTTGGCAAGCATTTGGTTATGCCTAAAACAAAAGAAAATGCAAAAAAAAGTTTATATGCCATTCCTGTTAAACCAGAAATTGAAATTGCATATATGATTTTTGAGGCACGAAAAGGCAAGCCTATAGCAAAGGTGGCAAAAGAAGCTGGCATCAGCAAACAAGCCTATCGCTCATTTGAAACTCCGTTTGCTAATCCTACTTTCAATACCCTTAGCAATATCGCAAAAGCTTTGGGTAAGAATTTGGAAGTTCGTTTGGTTTAGAAACTTTAATCCCTCACACACCGTACGCTGAAAAAATAATTCTTATCGTTGTAGCTCCAGTAGGCTACCTTGTCTGTGCAGACAATATGCTGATTGTAGGCGTATAAATCATGGTCATATTCGCTGGCACTCCACCAAACTGCCCAGCAACCGGCAAAGTTGAATCTGGAATCGTGGTCGCAAAAGCCGCCAGGCAGGGCAGAAAAACCGAATTTATCTTCCCCGTTGCCCGGTCTCCCTTTCTCATCTTTCCAGCCGCTAATAGTCTTGAGATATTTGCCTGCCGTCTCGCTTATGTATGGGCTATCCGTACCATTTGTGTTGTCTATAAAACGATACAGTTTGTCCCAATCCTCATTCTTTGGCAAGTGCCAATCTTTGGGGCAAGCCTTCATAGCCGCTCTCCAATCGTACAATCTCCCGTATTTATCGCAGTTGGCGGGTTTGTTATCATAGCACTTGCTGCCATTTGCATTGTAGTTCAAGTTCTTAGCCATCCAAGTTTGTGTACCGATTTTTACCATTTTGTATTTCTTGCCATCACGACTATCTGTAAACAGTTTCTCTTCCTCAGGCTTGCTCTCCTCCACTTTCTCCGAATTGCTGCTTTTCTCTACAACAACAGAAGAACTAGATTTTTTCTTTGTGGGTGTGGATTCGTTGCTTACAACCACTTTTTTTTGCCCACAACCAGCAAGGGCAAGGATAAGTAGCGACAAAATGAAAAATTGGGGCATCTGAGGGAAAATCTAGAAAAAAACCTAAAAAAATGAGGAATTTTATATTTTTTTAAAAAAAATCACTTTTTAGGATTTTTTTTCCGTTTTTTTACGTCTAATGTAATAGAGAGAACTCAAATGGAGAATTGATATGAAAAAAGTTTTAAGTATGCTGAAAATCCTGTTACTGGGGCTTCAGGCAATAGCTTGCTCTTCTGGTCATTATGAAAACCCAAATAGGCTTCACATAGAAATGCTAGACGTTGGGCAAGGGCTTTCCTTTTTGATTAGAGGGAGCAACTGTGATTTTCTTTATGATACTGGAACCAAAAATTCAGGTATAGATACAATGCTTCAAAACAGGGGGGTTAAAAGTTTGTGTTCCGTGGTTTTGAGCCACTGGCACGATGACCACGTGGGTGGTATTCCCTCTCTTACTAAAATGGCTAAAAACGGCGAAATTAAAATAAAAAGAGTGCTTTATGCCCGTGATATTCCTTTGGAAAACGTAACCAGCGGCACTTCTAGGTTTAGGGATTCTTGCCTAACTCTCCTAGCGCAGGCTGGAATAGAAACCGTGGTAATTTCACGGGGAGATACTTTGGCGGATTTTTTGCCTTGGACTACCAGAATTCTCCTTCCCACAGATGACAATTTGTTTTCTGAAAACAACGCAAGCGTTGTTATGCGCATAAGCGACTCGCAAAACGCCTTTCTGTTTATGGGAGATTTGGAGGCAAAACAGGAAAAAAATCTTTTGGAGCTAGAGCCTCTTCTTGCGGCTTTTGCCTTGCAAATAGGGCATCACGGCTCAAAAACATCGTCTTCTTGGGATTTTTTGGCACAAGTTCAGCCAAAAATGACATTCATAAGTGCTGGCAAAAACAATTCTTATGGGCATCCGCACTCAGGGACCCTAGCTAAACTACGCATCATTATGCCAGACACAACACAAATTTACCGCACAGACAGAGATGGAAGCGTACGTATTGAGTGGGTGTATAAGGTTGGAATGTGGAGGGAATAAAATTTTCTATATTCAAAAATTATGCCCAGCATACGTTGGATAAGAAATGTAACCGTAAACGGCTCCAAATGCACTTTGGAAATAATGGTTGGTGTGCAACGCATAGCAGATCGCTGTTATGTGCGCATAAATCAGGAACCTGAATTGTGGTTTACGCCTACAGCCGACTCTCGCGATGAAATAGTGAACGAGGCTATGCAAATTTTATTCAAACGCTTGCAGGGCGCAGAAGTATTAAACTTAGATGGGACACCTTTTCAATGGGAATAAATCCACTTTACCTCGCCATACACGGGCATTTTTACCAACCGCCAAGGGAAAATCCTTGGACTGGTATTGTTGAAATGCAAGAAAGCGCGGCACCTAGCCACGACTGGAACGCCAGAATAGCAGACCAGTGCTATTCTCCCAATGGAGCCTCACGAATACTTTCTTCTAATGGACGCATAGAAAGAATAGTGAACAACTATAGCTACATGAGCTTCAACATTGGCCCAACGCTGATGAACTGGATCAGAACACAAAGACCAGACGCCTACAACCGTATAAAAGAGGGCGATATGCTCTCGGCTGAGAGGTTGAATGGCCACGGGAACGCAATAGCGCAAGTATATAATCACATGATTATGCCGCTGGCATCTGCAAAAGACAAGCTAACGCAAATTCGTTGGGGAATTCAGGATTTTGAGTTCCATTTCAACAGAAAGCCAGAGGGCATGTGGCTTGCCGAAACCGCTATAAATATGAATAGCGTAGTGGCTTTAATAGAGTGTGGAATAAAATTCACAATACTATCTCCAAAGCAAGCTGCAATGTTCAAATCTTTGAGTGGCGAACACTCCCCTTGGACAGATTGCCACAACGGCAATATAGACACCACAAGACCATACAGAATAATTCCAAGAGATTCAAGAGGAAAGAGAATTTGCGAAGGGCATTTGGATGTATTCTTTTACAACGCCGAACTTTCCAGCGCGGTTGGATTTGAGCATTTGCTCAGAAACGGCGCAGACCTTGGAAACAGAATTTTAAACGCAAAAGACAAAAGCAAAACCGGAGACCAGATTGTTTCCATTGGAACAGACGGAGAATCTTATGGGCACCATGAACCTTTTGGGGATATGTGCGCAGCTTGGCTTTTTGAGAAATTCTGTCCGCAAAATAATATTGTCCCAGTGAATTACGCTTGGTATCTGGAAAAAAATCCACCAGAATATGAAGTGCAAATCAAAGACCCTTACGACGAGGGTTCTTCTTGGAGCTGTGCTCACGGTGTTGGCAGGTGGTATAGAGATTGCGGATGTTCAACTGGCGGCGGTCCTGGTTGGAATCAAAAATGGAGAGACCCTTTGAGGCAGGCATTTGACAAAGTAAAAATGGTTGCAGATGAAATTTTTGAAAGGGAATTCCCTGTTTTGAGCGATTTGAATTGCTGGGATGCCCGCGATAAATATGCGCACGTTTTGCTTGAATCTGAAAATCCTGTCCGCAGAGAAGAATTTGCAGCCGCAGTACTCCGTACGCACACAAACGAAAGAGACAAAACAGATATGTTCTCTCTTTTGGAAATACAAAAATTCTGCCTTTACTCTTATACGAGCTGCGGTTGGTTCTTTAGCGATATTGAAGGTTTGGAACCAGTACAAAATATGCGTTATTGTTTGAGGGCAATAGAGCTTTTGAGCAAATATTTGCCAGATGAGAATGTTTTGGAGAGCGAAGTTTTAACCATTTTGAGCAAAGCAACATCAAATGAGCACCACAAAACAGGCACAGAAATTTGGACTGAATGGGTACGCCCAAAAATACCAATTCCTTGCATTTTTATGGCCGCCGAGGCTGTGAAACTGCATTTGGCTTTGCCTGCCCAGCCGTCTCCGCACATAACGGTAAACTCCTCTAAGAGTATGGACAATCAATTAATTTTGAATGCCACCTACACGCACCCAAATACTTACGAAACCAAAAGCGCAAATGTTTTGGTTGCCACCGATTCCATTGGAAGAGTTAAAATTGTGTTGCAAACAGCAAATGCAAACATAAAACGCATACCGATTTTTGTGGAAAAAGATGCTATTGACCAAACGGATTTTAAAAGCCTTTATCCAAATGCCTTTGTGCTTCGTATGCACGAACTTCCGCAAGATATTCTCGCAGAAATTAACGAAATGCACTCAAGGGTAAAACTATCCACAATTAGCAAAGACTTGCAAACTT
>CAZIMU010000147.1:0-4897 GCA_964540355.1 uncultured Fibrobacteraceae bacterium
TTTTATTCAAATAAGCCCTTGCCACCAAATCCAAAATCTCGTCTGAGCCATTGCCTATGATTAAATTTTCCGATTTAACTTTCCACTTCAAAGCGAGTTTTTTCACAAGCTCCGGCGCAGAACCTCTTGGATATAGGTGCAATTTTTGAGTACATTCTTTGTATGCTGCCATTGCCAGCGGGCTTGGCCCAAGCGGGTTTTCGTTGGAGGCAAGTTTTATAACGCGGGAAAGTTTGTGCTTTTCCTTGATTTCGTCAATGGACTTGCCAGGGACATAATCCGAAATGATTTGAATTTCTTTTCTAGGACGGAGTTGTGGCATTTATTCCACGTCTTCTGGATTTACACCTATATCAGCATAATCATTTTTAGGATCCTTTGCTGGTTCCGCTGCCGCTATCGGTTCTGGTTCCGCTGCCGCTATCGGTTCTGGTTCTGCTGCCGCTATCGGTTCTGGTTCAGCTGCCGCTATCGGTTCTGGTTCTGCTACTGGCTCTGCTACCACTACTTCTTCTACTTTCATTTCTGCAACATCATCAATCTTCACTTCTGCAACAGCTTCAGTCTTAGTTGGTTCATCATCCGTATCGCCTGTATCGCTCAAATCGCCCAACAGTTTTTGTGCTTCCACTTCTGGCAATGTGCGAACATCGCGCAACTTTTTCTCTATCGCTCTTGTGCGTGTATCTGCATCGTCAATTTCGTTGAGGGCAATGCTCAGTTTTTCTTTTGTTTTTTGAAGCACAATGGCAAATTTGCCAAATTCGGTTTTCACCGCGCCGAGCAAATCCCAAATCTCATTGGTGCGCTTTTCCACCACAAGGCTTCTAAAGCCCATTTGCAAGCTATTCAAAAAGGCAGAAATTGTGGTTGGGCCTGCTATGGTAACTTTATGGGTTACTTGAATATTCTCAAATAAACCCGGAATACGCAGCACTTCTGCATACAAGCCTTCAAAAGGCAAGAACATTATGCCAAATTCTGTGGTATTGGGTGGAGCTATATATTTTTGATGGATATTCTGTGCGAATCCTTCTATCTTTGCTTTAAGCTCTTCTTGTGCTTTTGCAATGTTTTCTTTTTCTCCTTTTTCATAAGCATCCAACAGAGCTTCGTAATCAGAAGTTGGGAATTTTGCATCTATTGGCAACCAAATTACCTTATTTGAATCCTCTTTGCTCGGAATTTTCACCGCAAACTCAACTTTCTCACCGCTGCCCTTTTTGGTTTCCACGCTTTGAGCATATTGTTCAGGTGTGAGAATTTGCCCAAGTATAGCTCCGAGTTGATATTCGCCCAAAACGCCTTTGGCTTTTACATTGGATAGCACATTTTTTATGCTACCAACTTCATTTGCCAGCGTTTGCATTTCTCCAAGATTCTTTTGCACAAGCTCAAGTCTATCGCTTATAATTTTAAACGATTCGCCAAGCCGTGTTTCAAGTGTTTTATGCAATTTCTCATCTACGGTTTGCCTCATTTCATCCAATTTTTTCTCATTTCCTTTTTGCAGAGCTTCAATTTTTGTCGAAAATTTATCTTCAAAGCCTTTTAGAGATATTGAAAGTCCTTCACGGGTGAAATTTAAGCTAGAATCTGTGGTTTCTTTCATTTCATTCAATTTTTTCTCATTTACTTGCACTATTTCAGCCAGCTTTTTTTCAACAGAAGCCTGAGTTTTTTCAAGCCCTTCTTTTGTGTCTTTAGTCAAAGCTTCCATTTTTGCCGCAGATTTATCCTCAAATGATTTTAAAGATAATGTAAGTGCTTCACGGCTGTATTTTAAGCCAGAGTCCGTGGTTTCTTTCATCTCTTCTAATTTTTTCTCATTTGCTTCCTGTATATCAACCAGCTTTTTTTCAACTGCACCACGACTTTTTTCAAGTTCCTCTCTGGTGTCTTTAGTCAAAGCTTCAATTTTTTCCGAAGATTTATCTTCAAAGGTCTTTAGGGATGCCGCAAGTTCTTCACGGTTGGATTTTAAGCCAGAATTCATAAAATCCTGCATACTCTTCATTTTATTGTCAACCAACCCTATAAAATTTGTAATTGTAGTGGACAATTGATCCGAAACATATTTTAAGCTTGAAGACAATTCTTCCCTTGAATCCCTTGCGGATTTATTTGTTTCTTCCCTATTCTTCCCAAATTCGTCTCGCAAAGCGGTTTCGTTTTTCTCAAGGCTTTGAGCATACTCCGCAAGTCTCATAGAGACATCTGCCTGTAAATTTCGTCTATTCTTTGAAAAAAGCGCAATAATTACGACCAATTGTGCAATTACAATAGCTATAATAGCAAGCCCAACGATAAGTACTATATCTTCCATAGTATTCTCCTACATTTTACATTGGTGTAAATATAGAAAATTTTTACTAAATTTCCAATATGTTTCTGCAAGAACCAGATTTGCAAGATTTTTTGAAAGCTCTTAACAGCAGTAAAGTTAAATACTTAATTGTTGGTGGGGCGGCGGTAATTTTGCACGGATATGCTAGAACTACGGTGGATTTGGATATTTGGGTTGAAAAAAGTGAGGAAAATTATTCAAAAATATGCAAAGCATTTCAGATATTTGGGATGCCGATTTTTGATATGACTTATGAAAATTTCTTCAATAACCCAGATATTGATGTATTTACATTTGGCAGACCACCGACTTGCATTTACCTTATGCTTGCCGTAAAAGGTCTTGATTTTGAGCAAGCGTTTAAGAATTCTGTGAAAATGGAAGCAAATGGGATTTCGTTTTCCGTTGTGTCAAAAGCTGATTTAATTATAGCAAAAAAATCTGCCGGAAGGCATAAAGATTTAGATGATGCCGAACAACTCTCAAAAGGAGAAAAAAATGCCCTTTGACAAAACCGCTCATTTTTCAGGAACTTTCGCCGAAGCAGAGCGGCGTTCCGCTGGTTTTGATTTATCTATGGAAGAGCGAATGCTCTGGGCAAATAGAGCAATAAAAGCCGCATTTGGACTAGATCCGGATAAACCTGTTCAATTTGATAAAACGGCGTTTTCTATGAGAAAATTCCCGTTTTAATTACTATATTATAACTAATATACTCTGAATAGTGAGGTTCAGCATGAAAACGTTGTCAAAATATTTGTTTTTTTGCCTAGCTGCATTCGCGTTTTGGGCTTGCGAGTTAGAGGCGCCTACGGATGCTGGCAGTGTTTATGAGAAT
Source organism: uncultured Fibrobacteraceae bacterium (assembly GCA_964540355.1). Lineage (GTDB taxonomy): Bacteria > Fibrobacterota > Fibrobacteria > Fibrobacterales > Fibrobacteraceae > Fibrimonas. The sequence continues at coordinate 3,186 of CAZIMU010000147.1, forward strand.
AGCCCTTCTGTTAAAGCTAGCAACATAGACTTCTATATCCAATATGTGCGAGGAAGTTCTTTTTCCTCTCCAATCACAGTCATAACTTCAAAAGATGAATTTGATAAATTTTACAAAAAATATGATAAAGGACAATACTCATATTCCGATGACTTTTTCGAAGAAAATTATATTGTAGTTGTTAGCCTTTGGGAGCCGAGCGGTTCTATTAGGCATAGAGTGGAAAGGATTGATGAAAACGGCAATATTGTCATTAGCCGCTTGCTGCCTGAAATTGGCACAGACGATATAGGAGAATGGAGCATAATAATCGGGCTTAATAACGATGTTAAAATTGAACAATTTAAGGCGGTGTTTGTAGATGTTGATGTTTCAAAGGGACCTACTATGGATAGCAGGGTAGTTTCCTATCAACCACGTGTTATAATTAATGATTACGTACAACTAGCAGGGATAGGGTATGAGACTTACGGCTTTACTACAGATGAAGAAATTTTGAAATTATGGTTCCCGCACATATTCAATGAAGGGCTTGCTAAATCCGAATGCAATTATTTTGCTTTGTATCATACAAGCAGTTCATCTGGTTTAGCAGGCTCTTATGAAATTCTTTCACAAGATATGGTTTTGCATTATACACATTGTACTTGGGGTGATTCGCCAGGAGTTAGTACTTGTGATTTTGCCAAAAGAGCAATGCTAATATGCGATGATAAAAATTGGACATTAAAAGAAAGCATAGATTTGGATTCTGGGCACGGCTATGAAGACCCTCATTGGAATTGCAATAACGGCAACGGCGCACCGGATTGGAAAGAGATATATTTTTAGCAGAAATCACATAATTTTGATAAAAATGGGCGAAAATGCTCAAAATAGCCTAAAATTAATTATATTATAATTAGGCATACTTTAAAAAGCTAAGGGGGGGTTCTTATGAAAACGTTTTTCAAATGTTTGCTTTCCTATGGGGCGACATTCGTGCTTTTGGCTTGCGATAGCTTTGGTTCTGCTGAAGCTATGGGCACAGCCTTAAATGTTCAATACACGCAATATACGCGAAGCGAATTTGCTAACAACGTCACAGTTATATCTTCAAAAAATGAAATTGAAGAATATTACGGAAACCGAAAAATTAAGATATGTGATAAACAAGGTGAAGTATGGTATGAGCAGGAGGATTATAATACGATTGAGAAATATACCGATGATTATTTCACAGACAATTTTCTTGTGATTGTTGAGCTTTGGGAACCAAGCGGTTCTATTAGGCATAAAGTGGAAAAGATTGATAAAAACGGCGATATTGTTATTAATCGATTGGTGCCCAGAATTTATTTTACAGATGATATGGGGGACTGGAGTATAATAATTGAGCTAAATAACGGTTCTAAAGTTGAGCAATTTCAGACAGTATTCGTTGATGTACGTCCTTGGCAAACTCCGCCAAACTAGGGTCTCTTGCCCCCATCAGCAAAATAATATCGCCAGATTTTGCTTTGCTGATTATTTCTTTCAAACATTCATCCCTGTTTGAAATAAAATTTGCATTGCAGCCTTTTTCTTTCAAAGCATTTGAAAGAATATCAGAATCAAAACTGCGGTCTGCCGTGCCGCCTGCGTAATATATGGAACTGAACCACATTTCATCGCTTGGGCGCAGAACCTCGGAAATTTCTTTTATCAAATCGTCTTTTAAAAATTTTGTTGGA
>CAZIMU010000148.1:0-4764 GCA_964540355.1 uncultured Fibrobacteraceae bacterium
CTCTTTAACTTTCGTTCACATCTGGCACATTTGAGCATAATTTAAATATAGATTTACGCGGCGACAATGAGTGTCGCGATATTATTTAAAAATATAATGCTTTTTGACAGGCTTTGAGACCTTCCACACGCAAGACAAGCCTTTTGGGAATACCACGTAATCCCCAGAGCCAAAAGAAACGCCTACAGACATCTCTCCTCGCTATCATAATGCCAGTCAAATTCCGAAACCTCACATTCCCATATAGGCTTTGACTCTATTTCGTTTTTCTCGGCATCGCCTGCTTTTTTTACTGTTATGCTCATAGTGCCTCCAACATTTTATATCAACCACAGTTTTTCTCCCTATAATACTCATCAACAATAAATTCCGCACTTTCAGCCCACATTAAGGAACTTGTTTTTTGCAAAATTTTGTAGGTATTGGAATTCAAAAAATTAAGATATGCCGTTTCAAATGAGTTTTTTTCTTTTTCGGCTAAAATAGAAACTATATGCTCTATTTTAAACATAATATCGGTTGTAATATCTTGCTCTTTATAAAAATACTTAGCTTGCATATTTCTCCCGCTTTGTCAATATCAAAAAAGAAAGAGCTTTTTTGGTATGAAAACTAACCTGGTCGTTCAAATCGTTGTGCTTCAATAATTGCAGAGCCATTTCCGCATTGTAAATTCCAGCTATATAAAGAGCTATAGTTCTATTTGTTTTATCATTTGCTACCGGACCAATTACTGTGTCAAAATCGTGCTGAATTTCGCCAATGCTTCTATTGCTAGAAATAAATTCCAGCCATTCTTTATCTGCCTTTTCAAATTTTTTGATATTTAAATCATTGTTTGTTTCAAAATTAAATTCATAGATAAATTTACCTGCTCCGCCGTAACGATCAAAAACAGCTTCTGCCCAAGATACGGCTTGTTCTCTTATTGTTGTTGTATAAAAGCCTTTGCCAAAATCTCTCTTGTCCTTAGATTTTGATAGTTCTATATTTTCGAACAAGCTATTTGAACCGTGATAGAGTTTCATTTCAATTTCCTAGCCAAAACATCTTCTGCAAAATAAAAACTTTCTTCTAAACTTTGAGTGTGCAAAGCCTCGTAGTTTTTGCGAATTAGGTTGTGAATATTATGTTGCATAAATAACGACAAAGCGTCTTGCGGGGTGAGTTTATATTTATGCGAATATTCCTCTACCGCAACCACAACCATAAGGTTTTCGTCTCTCAATCTCTGGTTTTGCATAGGGATAATATAGAAAATACTTTCCAATCCACTATACGGAACACTTGGATTTTCCCATTTACCAGACATAATTTATAATATAGATTTGGGTGGCGACAGTGGGTGTCGCTTAAATTAAATTATTTCCTTTTAAAATATCTAATAATTCGTTAATTTTTTCTTTAAAAGATTCTACAACACCATTATCTGGTTTTGAAAGTTTTGCGAATACATCTCTATCCCAATAATTATATTCTTTAAATTGATATACCTGATACCAAGCATGATTAACATATCCTAATTTTTTAGTAATTTCACTATCTTTATCCAATTCACTCGTTGTAAATGCTAAACCGTAATATAAATTTTCAAATTTTCCCCTGGTACCACCAAATTCAAAGCAAATGCGAACATTTTTGTCATCCCATTCTTTTTTTCTAATACTAATTATTTTAAACCAAGATATTCCAACATCTTCTTCTGTTTCAATTTCTAAACCCTCTGGAATCCATTCTTTGAGCGGTTTAAATAAATTTTCATAAATTAAATACTTTTGTAATTTTAAGTTTCGTGTATTTGCCGTGATTTCAAATGCAGCTTTTATATTCTCTGCATCTTTTGCAAGTGCTTTAACAACGTCTTCTGACATTTTGTCCCTCCTTGTTTTTTTAAACAAATTTATATATTGTTCTAAAGTTTCTCTTATTAAAGGTTTATTAAAAACTTTTTCCTGACAGCATTTGAGCCATGATAAGATGTCATTATCAATGAGTTCACTATTATCGCTCTTGCCATCACTATCAATAACATTAGGGTCTTTGTAATATGCTAAACGCTTATACTCAACATTACAATGTGATTCCTTTGATGCTTCTCTACCGTCTTTTGTTAGGTAAAACAAACGACATTTTTTTTCTCCATATTTTTTCTTTAAAAGTTCATCATATCTTGATAACTGCTTTTCTTGGTCAAGAGCATCAATTTTATTTTCAATAACAATTCCAAAATCTTGGCAAAATATACATATATCGGGACGACCTAATTCTTTTGCATAGTATTCTCTATATACTTGACAATTTGAAAAATCAATATTATTTTTATCGTGCAAAAATTTTTCAAAAAATAATCTAAGAAAAATATCGCCACAGTCATGTATTCCTTTAGGATCTAAAATATTTGTTAAAATTCTTGAATGACTATCTTCCTTTGAACGAATGTTGAGAACTTCAAACACATTATAATTATCGCCTGCGATTTTAGCGATTTCATCATACCTTTGAGATATATCTTTCACTTCTTTTAGTAATTCTTCAATGCTATTCATATTTGTATTATCCTATACTAAATATAGAAAAATAATCTTAACACGAGACTATCCCACATTTTAACTCCCCCGCCACATCCCCCCAACCAACTTAATCTCAGCATCAACCACATTACCTTGCTCCTCCGTCAACTCAATCTCTCCACCAAAAACCTGATGCAAAAACCACAGCGGCTCGGATTTGTCAATCGGTTCTGTAAATTTCACAAGTTTGCTTTCGTGAAAATGCTCGTGGCTGGTGAAAATACGCCCATCGTCTTTTTTTACTATTTTAATCGCAGCGTAATAATTTTCCCACCTGTTATCATTTTTCCTGCCAGGCACCAAAGAAATAACAAAAACAGTATCGCAGACTTTCACAAAATCGCCTTTTTTGAAATGAGTTCCTGCATCCGCTTTCGTGTCGCTTGGCATATATTCAAATCCAAGATCATTGTAATAATAAAGACGGCTTTGCAATTTGCCTGATTTGTCAAAATCCCAAAACACCTCTTCGCAATCCAAGCGATTAAACGGTTTATAATACCAATCTTTGGCATTTTTCTCATCATATACCTGCCGCTTGGATTTTTCGCCGATTATATTTTGCCCGGGTCCCCATAAATACGCCTCGCCAAAACTTGCGAAACAACGTTGCTCAATCCTATAAACATCAAATTTCGGCGCACCAAGTTCATAAATGGAAATTATGGCAGCTTTGACTTCACTGCAGCCTTTGCATGGATTTCTTGAACAATTTTCAATTGCCATTAAAAAATCCGCTATTGCAGAATCGTAATCATTTTTTTTGAGAAAAATCTCACCCCGCCACTGCCAAGACTCAGGCTGATACCCTCCTTTTTCAATGGCTTTTGTATAATCTGCAATGGCATTGTCGTAATCGCCTCTTTCTTCATAACATTGTGCACGTTTTTGGTAATCCCAGTCAAAGCCCCTTAACTCTATCGCTTTTGTGAGGGCAGCTAATTCCAAATCGCTCTCCTTTTTTAAGCGGTAAATATGTGCACGTTCAATGTATAAGTCGGCTATATCAAATGAGCCATTATCTAGTTGTTCGGCTTCATCTAAAAATTTAAGAGCCAAATCATAATCATCTTTTTTCAACGCCTCTTGGCTTTTTTTCACTGCTTCATAATAAGCATCTTCTAAATCCATTGGATTTTTCTCCTTTTTATATAAGATAAAAACCAGTGGCGACAATGGATGTCGCGGAAATTAATTTACCAAATACCCCCCCCTAACACCCCCCTCCGGTCCAAGCCCAATCTCATAATCCGCTAACTTAATCATATCAGGATGATGCTCCACAAAAACAACGGCGTGGCCCGCGTTGGAAAGTTTGCGCAAATGGTTCCACAGAGGTTGAATATCTTGCAAATGCAAGCCGGTGGTGGGTTCGTCTAGAAGGAAGATTGTGCTTTCTGAATTTGATTTGCAAAGCTCGGCGGCTAGTTTTAAACGCTGAATTTCGCCGCCGCTCATTGTGGTGGTGGCTTGCCCAAGTCGCAAATATCCAAGCCCAATGCTGTTTAAAATTTGCAGGGGCTTTTCTATTCTTTTCATATTCTTAAAAAATTCACAGGCGGTTTCTATTCGCAAAGCCAAGACATCTGCTATGCTTTTTCCGTTCCATAAAACTTTCAAAGTTTCGTTGTTATACCTTTTGCCCTTGCAAGCCTCGCAAAGCTCCCAAACATCGGAGAGAAAGTGCATCTCTATCAACTGATAGCCCCTGCCCTCGCACACCTCGCAACGCCCGCCTTCTTTGTTGTAGGCAAAACGCCCAACATCATAGCCGCGAATTTTGCTCTCCGGCAATTTTGCAAAAAGGTCTCGCAGTTTGTCTAAAATGCTCATATAGCTCACAGGCGTGGAACGTGGGCTTGAATTTATTGGCGTTTGGTCTATAAAGCAAACGGGCTTTCTCTTTTTTTCTGCCTCTGAAAATATGCACTCCATTAAAGTACTTTTGCCCGAACCGCTAACGCCAGAAATTGCAGTTATTGCTCCGAATGGAATTTTTACGGAAATATTTTTGAGGTTGTTTTTGGTTAGGTTGTTGAGGGGGAAACTGGGGTATGGGGTATGGGGTATGGGGTTTGGGGGGGGCAAATCGGTTAGGGCTTTTTTTCCTGATAAGTATTTTACTGTAGAGCTGTTGGGAAATTTTTTTATTGACTTTGTGTTTGAAAGTTCTTTTGGGCTTCCTGTTGCTACT
>CAZIMU010000149.1:0-4745 GCA_964540355.1 uncultured Fibrobacteraceae bacterium
TACCAAGGCAAGATAAAGTAAGCGTTTTTTAAGAACGTTTCAACACCCGCAAAGCAACCAAAATCTGCACCGCCTGTTTGGGGAAAGCTATTATTAGAATTCCGCAGACAGAGGCGGTTATGCCTAGGGTTAGGGGTATGGGTAGGTAGTTTGTGCCTGTTAGCAGTAGTTGTAGTAGCGAGTGGTCTGAGGAGAAAAAAGCTTTTGCCATTTTGCCTGTGAAACTGGAATAACGCTGAATTCCAATTGCAAGAGCCCAGCTTGCGATTTTCCAGAATGAAAGAAAAACCACGCCTTGCAAAAGAACGAGGATTCCGATTACGCGAGCAGTTCGTTTGGGTTCTAGCATTGTTGGCAATTTAGAAATTTTGGAATTTGGGATTTGTATTTTATGCTCAATGTTTCGGGCATTTTTACTGATAATAGCCGTATTATTGACTTACGCAAAAGATTGGACCCATTATACTAGGCAAAATGAGGTTCGCGATGTTGTGCTTGCGGATAACGGAACTCTTTGGGCGGCTTTTGCTTGGGGATTGCAAGAGAGGCTTGCGAACAAAACGGAAAATAGCTATATGCCTGGGAGCAGTAATTTGGAAGTGGCGGATTTTGTTCAAGTTTTTGCATTGCCTGGCGGAGATATAATAGCGGCTTCTCGGAATGGGAGTTTGGTTCGCAAAAATAAAAATTCAAAAAATTTTGAAACTATTAGCAATTCTTTTGCAGAAAAAAAACGAGAACTATTGCAAGGGCTTGGAAAAAGAGCAAATAATATTCTGATTTTGCCTTTTAAAGGAGCTTTGGCTTTTTTTGACTATGAGCAAAGATATTCAATAATAACGCTTTCTCAAATAGGCACAAATTCGCTTGAAAGTTTTTTGGTAAAAAGGATTGCCGTTGAAGGCGATAGTTTATGGATAGAATTTGATAGAACAATTTGGAAAAGAAAAATTGACTGGAATAAAATTAGCGAAGATAGATTTTTGGCAGATCCTTCTTCGTGGAAAAAAGCGGATAAAATACCCGAAGAAAAAACAAAACCTAACTATGTTCCAACTTGGCCGTATTTTCCTTTAAAAAGAATGAATAGAGTTTATGTTTTATCCGGTGGAGATGCAATTGCATGGGGAGATAATTATTACAATTTTTCTAGAATGGAAAATGGAAAGTGGGGAGAACCTTTTAAGGCAAATGCAAGCCCTTTTAACGATGACCAAAAAAATTATCCTGTAAAATCTTTAGTTATGCAGCCTAATGGAGATTTTGCTGCGGGTATGTGGGGTCCAGGGCTTTTAATTTTTGATAAAAACTCGAAAATGACAAAATGGTTCCATTCAAACAACACAGGAAATACCTGTCCAACGGAATGGGCAAATAGAGCAGATGCTGGTTGGTCAATAGTGCAAGGCGTGGTTCCTTCACCAGATTTTTCGGGTTATATTTTTTCTTATGTTAGCGAAATAAATTACGGACTTGGTTTTGTGGATAATAACGGAGAAAATCATTGCTTAAAATCAAACTCAGCTTCTTCTCCGGTTGCTTTTTCCATTATAGCCCGTGAAATAGCCCGTGAAGATGAAGCAAAAGAATGGGAAATTTATGCCGCTTGGAGAAGCACTTTGGAATCAGAAAATGGCGGCGTTGACTTTTACAAAGCCACTCCATCTAAAAATTCAAAAGATTTTTCTCCCGTTTGGCAAAAGGGATGGACATTGCCTTTTGGCTCGCCCATAGACTTTGCTTTTGATAGCAATGGAATTTTGTGGGCAATTTCAAAGTCTAAGGTTCTTTATTTATCTCAAAATGAATGGAAGGAACCCAGCTATATTCGAGGTTTTGAGGGTGGTGTTATTTCTGCCTTGAAAGCAGATGCTCAAAATGGGTTGTGGATTGCCACTCACGGCGATGGCGCATACTTGCTTTCAAAGGTGAACAATTCGCCAGATAGCTTAACCGCAAAGCATCTTAAAACAAAAAACGGTCTTTTGAGCGAAATGGTTTATGATATAGCCATAGACACAATAAAAGGCAAAGTTTATTTTGCGCACGATTTGGGACTGAGCATTTATTCCACAGCCATTGTTCGGAATGCCTCAAACTATATGCAAAGCGATGCCCCTAAACCCATAGCCTATCCAAATCCCTTTCGCCCAAAATTGTACAATGCCGTGACAATAGATTACATAAGCGAAAAATCCGTAGTGTATATTTTTGATTCCTCTGGCAAGCGGGTTAGGTTTTTCAACTCAGACGAATTGCGCGGTGGCGCGGTGGCTTGGGACGGAAAAAACGAAGACGGCAAGCTGGTTGCGCCGGGCTTATATCACTATATGGTTAAAGATAAAAATAAAACCGCCAAAGGCAAAATTATGGTTGAAAGATAACCGCCTCACACTGCCACGCTTGCTTTGATTGCTGGCAAAGGGTCGTAGTTTTCCAGCGTGAAATCTTCATACTTAAATTCAAACAAATTTTTCACATTTGGATTTAATTTCATTTGCGGCAAGGGGCGCGGCTCTCTTGAAAGCTGCAATTCTGCTTGCTCAATATGGTTTTTGTAGAGGTGCAAATCCCCGAATGTGTGCACAAATTCGCCGGGTTCATATCCAAGCACTTTGCATAGCATAAGGGTTAGCAAGGCGTAGCTCGCTATGTTAAAGGGAACGCCCAAAAAAATATCTGCGGAACGCTGGTAAAGCTGGCAGCTTAGTTTGCCGTTTGCAACATAGAACTGAAACAAACAATGGCAAGGCGGGAGTGCCATTTGAGAGATTTCGCCAACATTCCAAGCACAAACAATATGCCTGCGGCTATCTGGATTATCTTTAAGTGATTTTAAAATTTCGGAAATCTGGTCTATTTTTTCGCCGCTCGGCACTGCCCAGCTTCTCCATTGAGCGCCATACACAGGTCCCAAATCGCCATTTTCCCTCTGCCACTCATCCCAAATGCTCACATTATGCTCGTGCAAAAATTTTGTGTTTGTATCTCCTCTCAAAAACCAGAGCAACTCCACGATTATCGATTTTAAATGAACTTTTTTTGTGGTCAAAAGCGGAAACCCCTTGCTCAAATCAAAGCGAACTTGCCGCCCAAAAACGCTAAACGTTCCCGTACCCGTGCGGTCGCTTTTTTCAACGCCGTTTTCTTTAACATCGCGCAATAAATCTAGGTAGGTTTGCATATTTTTATTTAATAAATCCCATATTTTTTTAAAATATTCTTCTTCAATATAGGTATATCTTCCGTTATTTTTTGCATTTTAGTTATCTGAGATTCTATTTTCTCTATTTTTGAAACGATTTTATGCTGCTCGGATAGCGAAGGAATTGGGATTTCAAAATTTTCTAATTGAGATTTTGTAATTGCTTCTCTTGAAGTAGAATTATCGCCAATTTGTAACAATTGATTTTTATAATCTGTACTTATCAACATTTGTTGTACATATTTTGCAATAACTTTTGTCTTATCTATACGAATGATAGCAACGTGTTGGTTTACACGTGCTGGCAAATACTTAGCATCTACAATACAACATCTTGCTATTGAAGCCCCTGTTATGTTGAATAAAATGTCATTTTTTTCAACAATAACATTATTTAATTTTTTAGCCTGTTCTTCGTCAATATAAGCCAATCCTTCTTTAACAAAGCCATCATCATAAATATTTTGACTTCTTATAAAACTTATACCTGTGTTTTTATAAACGCCTTCACCGCCTAATGGTGTAGCTCCACTACCTATTTTAATTGTTATATTTTGTAATTTCGTTTTTTTCCCTGTTATTTTACTTATAATCGTTGATACTAAATTTTTGAATTCATCAATTTTCTTTTTTGCTTCTGCCTCTTTCTTCTCCAATGTCTCTATTTCTGCAACAATTTTTTGTTGTTCAGAAAGTGGTGGAAATGGAATTTTTATACTTTCAATTTGAGATGAACTTACATTTAATTGTGCAATACCTTGAGATAAACCAACAACAGAATTTTCAAAATAATCAGTATTCAAAATATGAAAAATAAATTCTTTTAGAATTAGGGTATTAATAATTTCAATTTTACCAACTCGTTGATTTAATAATGCAGGTATATGATTTTTTTTTAATACACCAACTCTGCCTGGATTTCCAGTCATTGAAATTAAAATGTCACCTTCTTTTAAAACATATTGTTCGAATTCTTTTCTTCTGTTTTTATCAACAAAGACAGGATTATCATCTTGGATAAATCCTTTCTGAACATTTTTAATCCTGATTATTTTTAGACCGCTATTTACATATTCAGAACTTTTAAAGGCAAATCCATTTTTAATTTTTATAAACTCTCCAAGTGGTACTAGTTTATATTTACTTTCAATTACTATTTTTTTTTTAACTGCCGTAGAAATATTTTTAGCAAACCCTGCTCTATCAAAAGTCAACATATCCACCAAACGAACACGAGAAATATTATTTTTCAAACTTTCGTGAATAGGCGTTTTGTAATCGCCTGAAAATGCCTTATAAATATAGGTACTTGCTTTTTCTTCATTGTCAAAACGCTCATCATCAAAAAGGTTTGTACATTCGTCAATGGTTTTGCCTCGCTGTATCGGGTGTATGCCTTCGCTGCCTCTGCGATTAGAAAATTCGTAGCCGAGAAAACGTTTTTCAGCATCTCTTTCGCCTGTTTTTATCAACACTACTTTTTGCGGATATGCTAAAATAAAATAGAGCAATTTTTCTTTTTCTATTTCAATAAGTTTAT
>CAZIMU010000150.1:0-4642 GCA_964540355.1 uncultured Fibrobacteraceae bacterium
TCCAAGCCTCTGCATCGTCCATTGTTGCAAAAGATTTGTATTTAACGCCTGTTTGACCACTTACAAGTGCTTCGCAATCTGGCCAGTTATTGCCCAGCCAATGCGTTCCATCTGCAAATTTTGCTGCATAAATTTTTGGCATAATACGTTTAATATAGTAATTTTTTAAAAGCCCCCCCACCCCTAGCATAATTTCTATTTTCAACACAAGAGAGCCACCTATGAAAACCATTATTCTTTTTTTTGTTGTTCTAGTTTCTTTTTCTTGGTCAAAGGAGAAGCAAGAGGTTGAAGTTCCCATAAACATAGGGATTGGTCCCGCTTTTTTCTGGATTCCAGGAGTTGTAGATAGAGAGCTGCATCCTGGAGCTAAATTTGACCTTTATGCGGTAATTACCCCAAAATTGCTACATGAGAATGAAAATAAAATTCCAAAAAAATATAAGAAATATGTGAATATGGATCATGAAATGCACATGACTCAAATGTGGATGATAATCATTCCAAAGTATTTAATTATCAGCCCAGGGGCAGAAAGCTCTATTTACGGCGGACTTTGGTCTATTCTTGGCATATCAGAGATTTTTTTGGATAACAATTTCATGGAGTTAAAAGCGGATTTGCTTCTACCTACTATCTCTTACATTTATACCAACGATGTCAAAAAAAATGATCCCGACACGCAGCATCTTTTTGGAATAGGTGCTATGCTAAGGCTTGCAAATACAATAAAATTCAGCGAAAATTTTTTAACCACACTTGCTTATGGGCATAATTTGAATCTCCCACTCCCAGCTCTTAGCCCTATTCCAAACAACACTTACAAAGAAGAAGCTAAAACCGAGCAAAGGTGGTTGCAAACAGGAATTTTATCATTAGTTTTCCATTATAGATTCAACATAAAACAGAAAATTTGAGGTAAATATGCAAACAAGTTCTAAACTCATCCTCATGGTAGCCCTTGGGCTTGCCTTATCTTTAACACTTTCCTGCAAGGATGACGCTAAACAAGCAAAAGTTCAAGATGCAGGCAAATGCAACGATGATTTCAGCAGCGAAACTCAGTTTTGCTATAAGGGCAAGATTTATGAGAAATGCGGCAAAGAAGGTGCCAGCATTGAATATAATCCAGAAACGCAATTTTGCGTTTGCAAAGAATCTGTTGCGTGCGATTCTATGGTTTTGGATAAATGCGGGGAAAAGGAATACAACCCTGAAATAGAGAGTTGTTTAGATGGCAAAATACAATCTATTTGTGGCGAAAAAACCTATAACCCTCCAGAAGAAGATTGCTGCTATGGCACAATTTACAATCCATCAACACAATTCTGCTCTAGTGTATCGTTTGATAAAGTAGATAAATGCGGCGGCAAAGAATACAACATAGAAACGCAATTCTGCGATAACGGGGTGGTTAAAAATTCTCAATAACTATCAGCCGTATTTGCCGCACTTAAGCGTACGTCTGGCAAATCAACAATATAGATGGCAAAGCTCCAGCCTGGGGCAGCTCCCGTAGGTCTCCAGGTGAAATCCATTTTCCAGCAGTGGAGTTCTCTGTAAAATTGCAAAGAATGGGAGGTAAAATCGCCTTCTTCAAAAGAATATTGCGAAGAATATTGAAAATTCCATTTTCTGCTGGGGTAAAGTCCGGCATTGAAACTGGCATAGTGCCTATAATAGTCTTTAAACACATTTTTGCCAACTCTAGTGCTTGAAAAAGAAAAAGTGTAGTCCACGCCTGCACTCCAAGATCTATATTCATATATGCCTTTTTTAGATGGAAGCCCTGCGGTAAAATCTCCATACCAAGAGAATCTGCGGCTGAGTCCGTAACTCCAATCTGTGAGCTGCGGAAAACGAGCTTTGTTTGGGTTATCTTCAAATTTATGATAAACGTTGTGCGTGGTATATATTGAGAAAAGATAATTTTCCCAAACCTGAATTCCAAAAGAAGAAGTTATAGGCGACCATTGAAGTGAATCTGCGGCAAAGTTATAAGAGGTTGAATGTGATGTTGTTAAAATTCTGAGATTTTTGCTCACATCGTCACGATCTGTTTCTTCGCTTGCCGTGTCTGCGCTTGCGAGCAAATATTTTATGTCAAAATCGTTTCCAAGCTTAAAGCCCACTGTTCGCTCTTCTTTTTGAAAAGCGGATTGACCGAGTAGCGGGTGCGAGTAAAATACATGGTTGGTATCAAGTTCAGGCGCATACTTAAAATCCACTGTTGGAGAAAGTGTATGGCGAACACCTGTGAACCTGCCAATTTCTGGAAGCCATATTCCGTAGAGCTTGGTGTTTGTGCTTATAGAACCATAGCCTTTCAAATAGTGTTGTCCGTATTCGTCTTTTGAAGGGTCAAAAGCAAAGTGACCTTTTCTTCTATTTACGGAATTGGTATCGTGCGGCGAAATATATTCATTTGCAGTCCAGTGATGCAAAAAATTCAGTGACGGAGTGATGCTTAAAACATCAAAGAGAATTCCAGTATATCTTAAAGTAAACTCATCAGAAATACCTGCATAATAAGCTGCTGTATCTTTAGTGTAATAAGCAGATGCCGTGTCTAATGGGTCGTAGTATATTGTATCTGGTGCCCTAGACATATAGTTATTGAAGCGGGCATAATAAGAATAATTTATTTTTTCCCAAAATGGTTGATTTATGTTTTCTCCAGAAACATCTGGAGAAAACAAAGGGCCAGAAGTTCTAAATTGGATATCGGGATTTTGCCGAGTGAGAAGCCCTGTTTGCAAATTATATTCCTGCCTTTCTTTTACAGTGATGTTTTTATTATCGCCTATTCTCTGATAGTAGGTCATTTCGGCATTTGCCTGTTGGTCTAAAACGGTTTTTTCGTCTATGCCGTTTTGTTGCCGCAAATTTTGCCGCGAAACAAAAGAACCTTCACCATTCAGGGTTTTGCTACCATCTGGCGTTATTTTTTGCGAATGACTGAAATGAATATCGTAATCTCGCCAAATTGTTCCATCGTTTAAATAACCTGTGGCTTCCACACCGCCGTCTAGGGAATATCTCTTATTGTAGCGAATATTTGAATTCAAACTGCTCTTGCTGAAATCTGCCGCACTGCCTTCCAAAACGTCTGCATAGAGTTGTGCATCCCAGTAATCATTTGGAGCATAGTAATAACCCAAATTGTTCATAAAAAAACCCTGCGACTGGTCTCCGCCTATTTTTGGCGTTAAAAGACCGCTTCTACGTCCGCTTTTAAGAGGTGAAATCATAAGCGGTAAAATCATAACTGGAACTTCGCCCATATTCAAAACTACTGGGCGCGCCGTCACTGTCTCCTTTGGCTTTAACACCATTCGCCTGCTGTAAAATGAGTAATGCTGGTGTTCGGGGTTGCTGCAAGTGGAAAAATCTCCCCTTTCAATTAAAAATCTCTGCTCTTTAAGAGTATCTTGGCTTTGCATTGTAACCGCCCTTATCACCGTTCCGTTGAACTGCTGATTATCCATATAACTAGTGCCATAAATTATTTCGCCAACTTTTGTTGACATATTGTATTTCATTTTGTAAGAAGCAAGAGAAGGCTGCGAAGCTTCTTTAAAAACGGGGTTTCCTATAACCTCTATTATTTTGTCTTTTTGGCTATATATAATGGTATCGCCGTTCAGCGTTGCGGTACGGTATTTGAGTTGTGCCTTGTTGTTCAAATTAAAAGTTTTGGATAAAACATGGTATTCTAAATCAACTGCCCTGTATTCCAGTGTATCGTTTGAGCTGTTTTCTATCATCCAGCTGCCATTTTCGTTTTGCGTTGTATCTGTGGCTTGTTGCTCCCGTTTTTCCAACTCAAAGCGAACAAACTCTTGCGAAAAGGCAAAAGTGCAGAAAAACAGGATTAACAAAAAGGGCATTGGAAGGCAATATAGTAAAAAAGCCAAGTTCCCTTTGGCTTACGTTCATTGAGCATTGCCAAAATATTCACCAATAGTTTTAATCCCCTTCTCAATTTGTTCAAGTGTTGCATTTGAAAAATTTAACCTCATAGTATTTTTTCCGCTGCCGTCTGGGAAAAAGTGCGTGCCTGGTAAATATGCCACGCCGAGATTGACTATATCTTTGAAACACGCAAGTAAATCGCGTTCATCATCAAAATAGCCCCATACAAACATACCGCCGTGTGGGATTTGATATTTGAAGGATTTTGGAAAATACTTTTCAATGCAGTTCACCATTTGGTCGCGTTTTTCCTTGTATATTGGGATAATGTTTTTCAAATGCTCGGCTAAATTATTTTTAATGAACTCCGCCACAACAATTTGACTGATAGACGATGAGCAAACATCTGTGGATTGCTTGGATATATTGAACCGCCCGATTATCGCAGGGTTTGCAACCGTCACCGCAATGCGCATAGCAGGGGCAATAATTTTGGAGAAGCTCGCCAAATATACCACATTTTCACTTTTGTCAAAACACTTAATTGAGGGAACCGTTTCGCCTTCAAAACGTATTTGCGAATATGGGTCGTCTTCCAAAACCATAACTCCATATTTTGCGGTGATTTCGGCAATTTTTTGGCGGTTCTCTATGCTGTATGTGCCGCCTGTTGGGTTGCCGAATGTTGGAACGGTGTATAAAAACTTCGGTTTGTGCGTTTTGATTT
>CAZIMU010000151.1:0-4616 GCA_964540355.1 uncultured Fibrobacteraceae bacterium
AAGTAGTCGCCCATGTGGTAGCCGCAGAAGGGCAGCATGGCAAATGGGTCGCGGCGAACCTCGCCAACTTTCAAGTCAAGAGCGGCGGCGGTAATTTCGGAACCAACTATGGAACCCATGAACACGCCGTGATTCCAGTTCTTTGCTTGGTGAACAAGCGGAATGGTGCTTGGACGGCGACCGCCGAACAAGATAGCATCTATTGGAACGCCTTCTAACTTTTCAAATTCCGGTGCAATCACAGGGCACTGTTTTGCAGGAGCTGTGAAACGGCTGTTGCCGTGAGCGGCTGGAGCTTGCTCTTTATTGGATTTATCTTGCACCCATTCTTTGCCGTGCCAGTCAATTAACTTGCCCGGAGCATCGTAGCCAATTTGTTCCCACCACACATCGCCGTCTTCGGTTAGAGCAACGTTTGTGAAAATGGTGTTTTCTTTTATGGAGTGCATAGCATTTGGATTGGATTCCATAGAAGTGCCAGGGGCAACGCCAAAGAAACCAGCTTCTGGGTTAATTGCGTATAGCTTGCCGTCTTTGCCTGGGCGCATCCACGCAATATCGTCACCCACGGTTTCAACTTTCCAGCCAGGGATTGTTGGAACAAGCATAGCGAGATTGGTTTTTCCGCAGGCACTTGGGAAAGCAGCCGCAATGTATTTCACTTTATGGTCTGATTCTCTTGTGATTTTCAAAATCAGCATGTGCTCTGCAAGCCAGCCTTCGCTTCTAGCAGCAACGCTTGCAATGCGAAGCGCGAGGCATTTTTTGCCGAGCAGTGCGTTTCCACCGTAACCAGAACCGTAGCTCCAAATTGTTTTTTCTTCGGGGAAATGCGCAATGTATTTCTTTTCAATTGGAGCGCAGGGCCACTTGCCATTATCGTCTTGGCAAGAGAGAAGCGGTTTGCCTATGGAGTGCAAGCAGGGGATAAATTCGCCTTTAGCACCTAAAACTTCCAAAACCTTTAAACCAACGCGAGCCATTATGTGCATATTTATAACAACATAAGGAGAATCTGTTAATTCAACGCCAATTTTTGCGATAGGGGAGCCAATGGGACCCATTGAGAAAGGAATTACATACATGGTTCTGCCGTGCATGCAGCCTTTGTAGAGAGCAGTCATCTCTTTTTTAAGGTCTTTTGGGTCAATCCAGTTATTTGTGGGACCTGCATCGTCTTTGCTTTTGCTGGCAATGTAGGTACGGCTTTCTACGCGAGCCACATCAGAAGGGTCGGAACGGAACAAATAAGAATTTGGGCGTTTTTTAAGTGGAGTTGCAAGACCTGCATCTATAAGGCTTTGCACCATTTCATCATATTCCGCTTTTGTGCCATCGCACCAGTAAATGGAATCAGGCTCGGTTAGGCTGGCTATCTCTTTGACCCACGCATTGAGCTTTTCGTGGTTAGAGGGTGATTCACAACAAGACATAAATATCTCCTAGGTTAGTAAAAAAGTCTTCGGGGAAAATATAGAAAATTCCCCCCAAATTATATTATAATAGGAATTTTGGGACAAGATAGCCGTTTTGCACTTCTGCTACAGCTATAACCTGCTCATTATTTGCCACAAATACCAAATTTCCGCTAATTGCTGGCTTTTGACCGCTTGCTACGGGCAAACCATTCAAAATTTTCTTAGTATCTTCCTCGTTTATATTCACAATTTCCCATTTCAAAAGCTCTTGGGGCAAAATGGGCTTGCCATTTGCCTGCTCAACAGATATATTTCCTATTGCAAGCCTCCTTATGTTGCCTGCCGCTCCATAAGTCTCTAGTTTTTGGGCTATATCTCTGGCAAGGGAGCGAATATAGGTGCCTTTGGAGCATTTGCAATAAAGATTGTATCCAGAGTTTATTTTAAGCTCGTGTATGGTTATTTTTCTCGGTTTTAACTCTATATCCTGACCCCTTAATGCCAGATCGCTCGCTCTTTTGCCCTCTATTTTTATTGCACTATATGCAGGCGGTATTTGCTCTATTTCGCCTATAAATGTTTGCAAAACGGCATTTAATTCTTCTGCCGTTCTTTCTGCCTTGCTATCTTGCTTTAATATATTGCCTGTGGGTTCAAGGGTGTCGGTTAAAATTCCAAGGTGCAAATCAAAAGTGTAAACTTTGTCTTGAGCCTCTATGTATGGCAATAACCTTGTGCATTTTCCAGCAGCAGCCACTATCAGCCCGCTCGCAGACATATCCAATGTGCCAGCGTGTCCAACACGCTTTGTGCCGAGTTGTTTTTTTATCGCATTTAAGGCTTTGAACGATGTTATTCCGGGAGGCTTGTCTATGAGAACAAAGGCAGAAGGCATAGATGGAATTTAGTAAAAATTTTCTATCTTACCCCAATGCCTAATTTTTACGCAACAACTCCCATTTATTATGTAAACGATCGCCCGCATATAGGGCACGCATATACCACGGTTTTAACCGATGTGCTAACGCGCTATCACAAACTTTTTGGCTACGATGCTTTTTTTATGACGGGTGTTGACGAACACGGGCAAAAAGTGCAAAAGGCAGCCGCAACTCGTGGCATTTCTCCGCAGCAGCACGTTGATGAATATAGCGAGCATTTCAGAAATTTGTGGCCTAAATTGAATATTGACTATGGATATTTCATTCGCACCACAGATGATTATCACAAAAAATTTGTGCAAGATTCCCTGCAAGTGCTTTACGACAAAGGGGAAATTTACTCAAAGGAATATTCGGGGTGGTATTCGGTTGGCGAAGAGAGGTTTTTTGAGGAGAGCGAGCTTGTTGACGGCAAAGACCCAATCAGTGGCCGAGCGGTTGAATGGCTGTGCGAGAAAAATTATTTCTTTAAAATGAGCAAATATCAGCAAAGGTTAATTGACTATATAAATGAAAACCCAAGTTGGATTTTGCCGGATTTTCGCAGAAACGAAGTACTGGGCTTTTTGAAAAAACCTCTGAATGACCTTTGCATAAGCCGCCCAAAATCTCGCCTTGCTTGGGGCATTCCAATTCCTTTTGACGAAGAATTTGTGACTTATGTTTGGGTGGATGCGCTTGAAAATTATATCAGCGGTGTTAAAGACAGGAAACACAAAGACGGCTCTCCTTTTTGGCCTGCGGATTTTCACATTATAGGCAAAGATATTTTAACAACTCATTGCATTTACTGGCCTACAATAATAATGGCAATGGGCTGGGAACTCCCAAAGCACGTTTTGGCGCACGGCTGGTGGCTTATAGATGGCTCAAAAATGAGCAAGACCAGTGGAACGGGTGTTAATCCGATGGATTATGTTGATACTTATGGGGTTGATGTTTTTCGCTATTTTTTAATTCGTGAAATGGTGGTTGGCTTGGATGCCACTTTTGCGCACGATAGTTTTGTTCGTAGAATAAATTCCGATTTGGCAAATGATTTGGGCAATGGGTTAAATAGAATTCATAAACTCACATTGACAAATTTTGATGGCAAAATTCCAGCACCTGTGGAAAGCGGTGAGCAAGAAGCGGAATTACTCAGTTATTCCAAAAAAGCCACTCAGTTTGCAAAGGAAAATATAGGAGAGGCAAAACTCAGTTTGGTTGTGGAAGAAATTTTGAATTCGGTTAAGGCACTGAACAGATATTTAGAAGTAACTGCTCCTTGGAAACTCGCAAAAAGCACAGAGCAAAAAGACAAAGATAAACTGGCCACTGTTCTATACACAGGAGCAGAGGTTTTGCGAATTGCGCTTTCTTTGCTTTCACCTATTATGCCGCAAAAAATGGAGCAGGGACGCTTAATGCTTGGAGCTGGCGATGGGCCTCTAAAAGGTGGAGAAGTTTTGGGGAAAGGTGAAGCCTTGTTCCCAAGGATACAAGAAGAAAAGGAATAAAAAATGTTCTCTTATTTCCCTTATGTGTTTGTAATCGTGTTTTTTCTTTCTATACTGGGTTATGCCTGGTGGCGTTTTCGTTTTGTGTTCAAAAGAAAATATCGCTATCCGGGAGCTTTGCTCTTTGTGCTTTGCTTTGCGGTGAATTTTTTTCAGAGAGCTGTTAGCAACGATATTGTTGCGGGAATTTTGCAGGCAATAGGTTCTTTTTCAACGGTGTTTTTGGCAAACTGGGTATTCTTTTGCATTTTTTGGGATTTATATTTGGGCATAAGGCGAATTTTAGGAAAAAAGGGTATTGCGAATAAAAGGCTTAGAATGAAGAGAGAACCTACTCTTGCGGGTGCGGTTGCGCTTTTAACCGTGGCATTTTTTTTAGTTGGAGCACCTTCGCAAAGCAGATTTAAGGTGACAACCGTAAATAAAAAATTGGAGACAACTCCTAAAAAAACTTTGCGAATAGCTCTGTTTTCCGACATTCATTTTGACAATCTTTTTCAAAAAAACAAATTGGAAAGATTATTAGATTCTCTCCGCGTTTTGCAACCAAATGCCATATTTTTCGCTGGAGATTTGGCTGATATTCCAGCATACAAGTTGCAGAAAAAAGGCTTTGATTCGCTGTTTAAGCAAATAAGTGCGCCACTTGGTTTTTATGCCGTGCTTGGCAACCACGAGGGTTTTAATATATATGATGAGCATAGCACCGTTGATTGGCTTAAAAATTTGGGCAATGTGGTGGTGCTTATGGACTCTAC
>CAZIMU010000152.1:0-4608 GCA_964540355.1 uncultured Fibrobacteraceae bacterium
CTAATATGCCTAGCTTGGTCTATATAAACGGCGAATTTTTTGATAGAGAAAACGCAAAAGTTTCCGTTTTTGATCATGGCTTTCTCTACGGAGATGGCGTGTTTGAAGGCGTTAGAGCCTACAAGGGCATGATTTTTCGTTTAACCGAGCACGTGGACAGACTGTTTGATAGCGCAAAAGTTATAGGGCTTATACCCGGAATTCAAAAAAAAGAAATGGAAGATATAATCGTTAAAACCTGCGCAAAAGCGGGAATGAAAGACGGTTATATTCGCCCCATAATAAGCCGCGGAATAGGAGATTTGGGCTTAAATCCCTATCTCTGCAAAAAGCCAAATATTATTTGCATAGTGGACAACATTTCTCTTTATCCGGCAGAAGATTATGAAAACGGATTGAAAATTATAACCGTTGCAACTCATCGCAATTATAACGAGAGCCTCAACCCAAGGGTCAAGTCTTTAAATTATTTGAACAATATAATGGCAAAAATTGAAGCCGTGCAGAGCGGTGTGAAAGAGGCTCTGCTCCTGAATCCTCTCGGCTATGTTGCTGAATGTACAGGAGATAATTTGTTCATTGTTCGCAAGGGAAAAATATACACGCCCTCTGTGCAAAGCGGTTCCCTAGACGGCATAACAGCAGCAGCAGTTGCCGAGCTTGCAGTGAAGAGGGGTTTTGAGGTTATACCTGGACTTATGAGCCGCTTTGATATCTGGACATCAGACGAATGTTGGCTAACCGGCACCGCAGCCGAGATGATTCCTGTGACGAGTGTTGATGCTCGCCTTATAGGAGATGGAAAGGTTGGCCCTGTTTACAAACAACTTTTGGCAGATTTCAAACATCTAACAGAAACTACGGGAACACCTATAGTCTAGTAAACGCTGATTAACTCTCTTTGGGATAAGGGACATGGGATAAGGGATATGTCCCAGAGCACTTGGATATGAGTTAATCTGCACTTACTATATTACCCTAGATGTTTGACTTTTACCCAATTCACATATATTACCCGCTTGAAGAAGCGGAAAGGAAATACAAAGAAGGTACTTTGAAACAAACAGAGAATTACCTGCTTGCCTTTGTTGAAAGGCATTTGGAAGAAATTATGGATTTAGCAAACGATAACGGAAATGTAAATGACGAAGATATTATAGATGCTGTGAAAGGTGAAATTTTAGCAAGAGGTTCTATACAGCCGGCAGCCGAGCTTGCAGACATAATAAAGGAAATAAACAAGGAGATTTGGTATAGAGGCGAAGCGGAAAATCAAAGCCAAAACCCCAAAGACATAGCCGAGCAATGGCAAGCGGAATACGCTGCTAAATGGCACGAAGCTAGGCTCTTTGAAGCTTTTGTTGTTTTGGAGCATTGTACAAATACGGTGCTTGCAAAATTCAGTGGGGTTCGCTAGTGACTATATCTGTAGAAAATCTCTATTTCAAGGATTTGAGCCAATATCAAACTCTTTCTACTCAAGAGGAGCAGGCTCTTATACAGATACTTCGCGATAACGGTAAAAGGAACATTCACAACGCTGCTCTTCGCAAACTTATATGCGGAAACTTGCGATTTGTAGTGAGTGTAGCCCGCAAATATCAAGGGCGAGGGCTTAGCCTGCTAGATTTAATAAACGAAGGAAATTTAGGGCTTTTCAAAGCTGCGCTTCGTTTTGACTGCGCAAAAGACATTCGCTTTATAAGTTATGCGGTATGGTGGATAAGGCAAGCAATTCAAAAAGCTATCTTTGAAAGAATTGGCGTAATGAGAATTCCACCCAACAAGCTTATACTTGTGAATCGTTTCAAAAAAGCTTTGTCTAGCAACCTTGGCGATTACGAAAAAACATTCAGTATTCCAGAATTCAAAGACAGCGAAAAAGACATAATAGATATAATGGAAAAAATGATGGAAATTTCGCTTGATAGCCCATCAAATGATGACCCAAGTTCCGATAATGTTGGAACTCTTTTAGATGTTTTGGAAGGAACCTCAGACAGCCAAGACGATTTTATGAGGGAAGCTGAGTTGCATAATATGGTAAGCGATATACTCTCTAAATTGCCAACGAAAGAAAGCGAAATTATCCGTATGTTCTACGGCATAGATTCGGCAGAAGACAATACCTTGCGCAATATTGGCGAAGATATGCGCCTCTCGCGAGAAAAAGTGAGGCAAATAAAAAATAAGGCAATTCGCAGAATGCAGAAAAATAAAGAATTGCACGAAGATTTAAAGGATTTCTTTTATTGACAATGAAAAGATATTTAACAAATAAAAAATATTTAACCATTGCAATTGCGATTTTAGTAGTTACAATTATTTTGCTTATTGTTTTTAGCGGCGGTTCAATAAAAGTTTCAGCTATTCCTTTTGGACTCCCTGCCAAAACAAAAATACCCATTGGCGAGAAAGCAAAATTCCCGCAAGCACCAATAGCGGCAGAAACAGATTTACAACGCGCAAACAATTTACGAATGGCAGGTGCCCTTGCAGCTGCCCAAGATTACTATGAAAACATATTGCTCAGATATCCGAATTTGCCCATAGCGCTTTTTGGCGCAGCATATTCCATTATAGCGCAAGATACCATTTCTGCGGAAAAAATTGCGAAAACAAAAAGTTTAATAGAAAGCCTTGCACAGCAAATGCCAGGTTCTGTGTGGGTTAGGTTGCTTTTAACATTCTCCATAGAACACGAAGGCAATTTGAGCCATGCGCTTGAGATAGCATCTGAGCTTGCTTATGACTCTCCAGCATTCTCCGAGGCGAGGCTCAGATATTCCGAGCTGCTTTTGAAAACCGAACAGTCATCCAAAGCGGCAAACGAAGCTAGGGCGGCAATTTCAATATCTGCGGGTTTGGATGCAAGAGCTTATGCAAATCTCGCTTTTGCCTTGCACAAAATGGGAAATATTGAGGAATGTTCCGAGCTTGTGAGCTATGCTTTGCCCAGATTTCCTTCACAAATGGGACTCTTGCTTTTGCACGGTTATTTGAGCGAATATTCCAGAAACTACGACATTGCTCTAAGCGATTACAGAAAAATTTTAGTGTTGAAACCAGGGGATGCAAACGCATTAAACGCCATAGCTACCTTGGGTGAAAAAATTCCTCCCAAAGCAGAAACAGCGTCTTACCAAAGTGGCATATCCTTAAAAGACCACGCAAGAGAAGCTGCAAAAATACTTTTACCTTTAATAGATGAATATCCAGAAAATTTGCCACTTCGTGAAGCACTCGGAAAAATTTACTTAAAATCCAGATTAATGCAAGAAGCCCGTGCCCAGTTTTCTGAAATTTATTCGCAAGACTTTGAATATCCCAACATAAAAAAACTCTTGGAAGAATCTTCTGAAGAACAGTATAAATCCATATCCCTGTCGCCTGCGCTGTACAACAAAGACCTAACGGATTCGCTTGCAAAAACATTTGCCTCACTGCGCAAAGGAGAAAAACTGGATGATGACAATCTAGGTCATTATTTGGTACACTACGGTTCAACGCTCAAGGAATTTTTTTCAAAATATTCAATAACCAAGTTTAAAAAAATAGATGAGAGAACCTATATTGAAAAATACAACATAGAATCTTTTACTTATGAAAATACAATTTTCTTTGATTCAAAAAAAACATTCTATGCGGTTCGCTCTGTTATAACAGATTTTGCCGAGCCAGGTTCTTTTAATTACGTTCAAGATTTGTTCGGGTATTTTTTGAGGAAAGAAACAGAAATGTTAGGTGAAGGCACTATTACAGAATCTAGGGAATGTTATGGCGATAAATGGAACGGTATTGTGTGGACATCAAGAGATAATTTTGAAGTTCTTATGCAGAGTACCAAAAAACCTAGAATTATTTATATTGTGAGGCTACACGCAAAGCGTTTCCCCGATACAGGTAATTTATGCTTTTACATAGGTATGGCACTAGATAGACATGGATGGGTTAAATAATGCCTTTTTTACTCATTACAATTCTTTTTACGTTCACAATGCTTTGGGCAGAGGATTTGCCTACGGCACAACAGAGCGAGGCCGATAAACGCAAAGAGTTGCTCGGTAATGTGAATGTTTCAAAAGTTAATTCTATGGACGAAGTTAAAGGCTCCTACAAAAGCCCCAAAAAAGCTATGTTCATGTCTTTGCTGCTACCAGGCTCAGGGCAAATATATGTGGGAGGAGGGTCTCGTTATGTTAGAGGCACGTTTTATTTGGCAGAAGAAATGGCTCTAATATATGGTTTATATTACCATTCCATATATAAATACAACAAACAAGTAGAAAAATACAAAAGTTTTGCAGATGCAAATTTTAGTATATCTAAATATGAGAGAAATATGTACCGTATTTACGATACACCTTACGAGGAACTTTTCAATCAATTTTACTGGGGAACGGATAGAGAAAATTATTGCAAAGCATTTTATGGAAACAATGCCCCTTATGTTAAATCTTGCGTTGATATAAATAATACAAATGTAAAACCAAAAGATGGTGATATACCATTAAACAGTTCAGCGTATTACAGTATTATAGCTAGCGAAAATTTTGTGCTAGGTTGGAAAGATGCAGATACAACAAAAATAGATAACGTAATAGCAAA
>CAZIMU010000153.1:0-4601 GCA_964540355.1 uncultured Fibrobacteraceae bacterium
GTCAATTGTTTTCTTCCACATATTCATATTGGATGGAACTTATCCCTTTTATTGCCTTATTGGCACTTGTCTTTGTTTTCAACCATTATGCCAACCAATATAACAAATTTAGTTTTAATGTTGGCAATCTTGCCAAATATGTTTACACGGCGGTTAAACTACCTGTGCTTATTCTAGACGATGCAGGCGATATTATGCTCTGCAACACGGCTTCAGAAAGTTTTTTCAAGAAAAATAGTGAACAACTAACTAAGCTAAAATTAGTTGACCTCTTTGATTTTACGGATAATACCAATGCTGTTTGCCGTGTTGAGGGGCAGAAATGCCAAGTTTCACGAAATGATGTCTATGATAAATTTGACGAAATTATATGCACCGTTGTTATAGTAACCGACATAACGGAAAAAGAGGATTTGATACGGCAACTCAATGAATCCCACGCCAAAATTGAACGTTTTAATAAAGAATTACAGTCCGAAGTTGATAGACAAACTGAAAGCATCCGACATCTTCAAAAAGCGATTGTATATTCAATGAGCGATTTGATAGAAAAAAAAGACGGCTTCACAGGCGAACACACTAGGCGTGTGAGCGAATATGTTGCTATTTTGCTGCGCGAAATGGTGAGGCGCGGCTATAAACTTACTGAATCGGAAATTCAAAGAATAGCAGAATCTTCCCTACTGCACGATATGGGAAAAATCGCAATACCAGACAACATTCTTCTTAAAAACGGAAAATTGACCGATGATGAATTTGAAGCTATGAAAAGCCACAGCACAACGGGAGCGGATTCTTTGCAAAAGTCAATGCAGTTTGCAAAGGATAACGACTTTTTGAAAAGTGCCTTTATAATGGCTAAACATCACCACGAAAGGTGGAACGGCAGCGGCTACCCTGATGGCAAAAAGGAAAATGAAATACCTATTCTTGCACGCATAATAGCCATTGCCGATGTTTACGATGCCCTTCGCTCAAAACGCTCGTACAAAGAGCCGTTAAGCCGTGAGAAAGCAAAATCAATTATAATGGAAGAAACCGGCCGCCAATTTGATCCAGAATTAGTTGATGTTTTTTTAACAGTAGAACCGGAGTTTCACGAGTTTTGCGAGGCTTCAAAATAATTTAAGTTGAGAGGATAGTATGCATAAAAAAGGCACAGACATAGACCAATTCAAAAAAGTCGCTACGGAAACGAAATACCGCGAAGAATTGCGTGACAGGATGAAATTTGCATCCACCGCAGAAACCGATTCGCTTTTCCGCGAATTAGGGACAACCGCAGAAGGGTTAAGTGAAGAACTTGTGGATAAATCTAGGGAGCGTTATGGCAGCAATAGGGTTACGCACGGCAAAAAGTTGTCACTGTCGCAACGCCTCGCAAAAGCCTTTATAAATCCATTTACCGCCGTCTTGTTCTGTTTAGCTGTGCTTTCGTCAATTACCGATATTATAATGCCTGATGAACCAGACCCGCTGGCGGTTATTATCATTTCTACTATGGTGCTGATTTCCGGTATTTTGCGGTTTGTGCAGGAAACCAGAAGCGGAAATGCCGCAGAAAACTTGCTCAAACTGATAAAGACCACTACTAATGTGCAACGGAAGGAAACTGGCAACGAGGAAATTCCCCTTGATGAAGTGGTAGTTGGAGATATTGTGCATTTGGCGGCAGGTGATATGGTTCCAGCCGATGTGCGAATTATTCAAGCCAAAGATATGTTCGTAAGCCAAGCGGCACTAACAGGCGAAAGCCTTGCGGTTGAAAAACTTCCTAATGCAAACATCAGTTTGGGCGATTTGACCGAATCCCAAAATCTCGCATTTATGGGCACTGATGTGGTGAGCGGCAGCGCAACAGGCGTGGTGATAGTCACAGGAGACGATACTATTTTCGGCGAAATGGCAAAGAGCGTAAATGTAAAGCCGGTGAAGACCAGCTTTGAGAAAGGCGTTAATTCTGTGTCGTGGGTGCTGATACGTTTTATGATGTGCATGGTTCCCTGCGTTCTGTTCATCAACGGCTTCACCAAAGGCGACTGGTGGGAAGCCTTGCTGTTCGCATTATCAATAGCGGTTGGGCTTACACCGGAAATGCTCCCGATGATTGTCACCACCTGCCTCGCAAAAGGTGCGGTTGCAATGTCGCGAAAAAAGACCATCATTAAAAATTTGAACTCCATGCAGAATGTAGGTGCTATTGATATTTTATGCACAGATAAAACTGGAACCCTCACTCAGGACAAAGTTGTTTTGATGTACCACTTGGATATTCAAGGGCAGGAAGATATGCGTGTTCTGCGCCACGCCTTCCTCAATAGTTATTATCAAACAGGGCTTAGAAATTTGATGGATATCGCTATCATAAATAAGGTGAAAGAAGAGCGAACCAAAG
The DNA here is from genome assembly GCA_964540355.1 of uncultured Fibrobacteraceae bacterium. GTDB lineage: Bacteria > Fibrobacterota > Fibrobacteria > Fibrobacterales > Fibrobacteraceae > Fibrimonas. The sequence continues at coordinate 2,396 of CAZIMU010000153.1, forward strand.
AAGACGACCAATTACGCGGACTTGTTGGCAAATACAACAAAATTGACGAAATACCTTTTGACTTTGAACGCCGCCGCATGAGCGTTGTTGTTGCAAGGAGCGGCGAGCCTCACACGGAACTGATTACCAAAGGAGCGATAGAAGAGGTACTCTCAGTTTGCAAATATGCCGAATATCAGCACAAGGTTGAGCCGCTCACAGACGAGATTAAGAATTATATCCTAAAAAAAGTGGAAGACCTGAACGAAAGCGGAATGAGAGTTCTCGCTGTTGCAGAAAAAATTAACCCCTCTCCCGCCCAACAATTTTCGGTTGCAGACGAATCGGATATGACACTGCTCGGTTATCTCGCATTCCTAGACCCTCCCAAGGAATCAACCGCCAAGGCTATCAAGGCGTTGAAGGAACACGGCGTTGGAGTGAAGGTACTTACAGGCGACAACGAAAAAGTTACACGCTCAGTCTGCAAACAGGTGGGGCTACCCGTTGAACGCATTATGAACGGCTGGAATATTGAACGCCTGAGTGATAAAGAATTGAGCGAGGCAGTTGAGAATGTGGATGTTTTCGCAAAACTCTCCCCACAGCAAAAAGCTAGAGTTGTCACAACTTTACGCAATAACGGTCATAGCGTAGGCTACATGGGAGACGGCATCAACGATGCGGCTGCTATGAAAGCATCTGATGTAGGCATATCTGTGGATACGGCTGTGGATATTGCGAAGGAATCTGCCGATGTTATTCTTTTGGAAAAGGATTTAATGGTTCTTGGAGAAGGCATAATTGAGGGGCGCAAAACTTACGGCAATATGATTAAGTATATCAAAATGACTGCAAGCTCCAACTTCGGCAATATGTTCTCCGTGCTTGCGGCAAGTGCCTTCCTGCCGTTTATGCCAATGTTAAGCATACACATTCTTTTCCTAAACCTGATATACGATATTTCCTGCACCTCAATTCCTTGGGACAATGTTGATAAGGAATTCCTAGTAAAACCGAGAAAATGGGATGCCTCTTCACTTGGCAAATTTATGGCATGGATAGGACCCACAAGTTCGGTTTTTGACATAACGACTTATTTGCTTATGTACTTCATAATATGCCCCGCTGTAATTGCCCAAATGTTCGGTCTCGCAAGCCCGGTGCTGTTCAGCCAGCTCACCGACCCCGCAATGATGGCGGCTTATGCCGCTGTGTTCCAAGCGGGCTGGTTCGTGGAATCCATGTGGAGCCAAACACTTGTTATCCACATGATACGCACACCAAAAATCCCATTCATCCAAAGCCGCGCCTCATTCCCTCTAATGACACTTACTTTCACAGGTATCTTCATATTGACCTGCATACCCTTCACAGGCTTTGGCAAATCCATAGGTTTGCTACCCCTGCCCCCTGTATATTTCGCATGGCTGGCATTAACGATTTTCTTGTATATGGTTTTAGCTACGTGCTTGAAGAAGGTGTTTATACGGCGTTATGGGGAGTTGTTGTAATATAATGATACCGCTATGCTGCCGCTGGAACTTGAACTGCTCTGCCGCAGGCTGGAACTGCTGTCGAGACCGAGTAGTTCGTCGAAGGTGTGGTTACCGCAGGATAGGGTGAGGGTGGTGGCGAGGGCTAGGGCTGCCGTGAGGGCTAACTTTGTTAGTTTGCTGTTCATTGGGTTGTCTCCGTTTTAAGGGTTGAATTGTAATTTTGTATGTTATCTGTTATGGAAACGCTAATTTTAGAAACCGATACATTGCAGAAAGCAATAGCAAGCAAAGAGAATATTAAATTCTTTTGGGTAAGATAGCTGGTTCATATTTAATCCCTCCTTATGCTTCCACCAACATACGTTTTACGTTGAATTCCTCAGTTTTCCTCATAATTCCGTTTTGGTACAAATTGCGTTTACGTTTGGTGGTTTTTGCTCCGCTATGGGTTTTCAATATTATGATGGGGGAAGTTTCCCCCTCGCTCCAACCGCCCTACAAACATAACAGCAAACAGGTGGGCGTTTTCCGCTACCCCTTCTTGCCCGAATAAAATGGTGAAATAGATTTGGTGGCGAATTTTGGGCGATGTGCAGATATAGAAATTTCTATTTTAATTAAAATATAACGAGGATAATTTATGAGTGAATTAAATGCAGAGGCAGTTTTAGCATCTATTGTAGAGCTTCGTGAGAGCATTGTTGAATCGAGAAAAGAGACAGCAGAAC
>CAZIMU010000154.1:0-4539 GCA_964540355.1 uncultured Fibrobacteraceae bacterium
AAGGAATATTGAACAATTTACTCAATATCACAAATGATTATAATCAAAAACGATTTACCAATATTGCGACAAATTTGGACAACATAACCGCTAGGATGGATACCGTTTTGATAAAAAACACAAAGGATATAAATGAAATCCCAAGATATGCAAAACTACTCTTGGAAAATTCCAATGCTGTTGCAGAGGAATCTAAGGTAACAGTGCAAAAAATTACAATTGCTGTTGCAAAGCTAGATAGCCTAGCTTCGCACACAGACAGAAAAATTCAAAATCTGCAAATAGAAGCCGCTGTGAAAAGCATAAACGATGCGGCAAAATCTGCGGAGCTTTTGGCAAAAAGAACAGACCAGCTTATTTATCGCAATCAAGAAGATTTATCTGTGGTGGTTCGTTATTTAAAAGAAGCAGTGGAAAACTTAAACGATGTTAGCCGCCAAGTTAGGGAAAATCCTTCTCTCCTTATTCGTGGCGAAGAAAAGAAGCAGAGGGTGAGGTAAATATGAAATACTTAGCTCTTGGTCTCTCTGTTTTGATATTTATGAGTTGTAGTTTTTTTGGAGGTGTTAAAGAGAACAGTTATTATCAGCTTGACTATGTACCAACTCCAAAAGAAATGCTCCACGAAAGTGCTTATCCATATTCGGTAAGAATAAAGGATTTTGATGTGTCGGAAGCATATCGCCGCAATAACATTGTGTACAGGCAATCTCCATTTCAACTGCGTTTTTACAACTACGAGTTATGGGCGGTTAAGCCAGAGTATCTGGTATCTGATATGCTTTTTCGCCATTTTTCGGTAGCCAAAGTTTTTTCTGATGTGAGGAGAAATATAGATGTTGAAGAACCAGATTTTACCCTAAGCGGAACCATAAGGGCACTAGAAGAATATGATAATCAAGATGAATGGTATGCGCATTTGGCAATGAATATGCACTTGCAAGAAAACAGAACAAAAAAAGTTTTGTGGAGCAGGGAATGGGATTATCGCAAAAAGGTCAGCAATCTGGAAACCATTTATGTGGTGCGAGGTTTGTCTGAACTTTTGGAATACATAAGCAACGAGGCCATTGCAGATATAGATTCGGTTATGAATGTCATAGCTGGGCACACCATTGCAAAACCTTTGCCATCTGTGGATCGTGTTAAGGATCCCGTAGAATTGGAAGCTTTGCCCCCTCCCGGAGAAATTGAGTGAGAAAGGCTTTAATCCTATCAATCCTTATCCTTACAATCTGGATTCAGATGGTTTTTGCTATGCGCCCTCCAGAGCTTCCTGGCATAGAAATCACAAATACCGAAATTTCCTTGGAAAAAAGCCAAAAACTTGTGCAGGAGTTGCATTACGAGAAAGGAGATATTTATGAAAATAAAGGCTGGACTGCTCCAAATATAGAAGAACAAATGAATCAAGATGAAGTATTTGTAGGTATGGGGCAAGGGGCAATTTTTGTTCCCCGTTTTACAGAAAGCCGTTTGGAACCTGAATTCAAAGTTGTTAGAATGGATACTCTTTCAAAAGAATACGAACATAGGGAATGGCTTGGAAAACACGGACAGCGTTTAGTTGTGCCCTATGGAACCTATATGGTTATTATGGGTTCTGGCAATACGGAAAATAGATTTGTATATGAAGTGAAAGTAGAAGAGGGAAAAACAACCCTTGTTGAGCCTAAGTGGGGCGGGCTTGTGATAAATACCATAAATCAAGACGGTGAATTTGTGTCTGAGAATTACGAAATTTTTGAAGTTTACAGCGGCAAGAGCTATGGCAGGGGCTTTGGTTTAACCCAGGAAAGGCTAAATGATATTAAAACTTGGATTTTACCCCCGCAAATATATAGAATTTCCAGAAGCGGAGAAAATGCAAGCTCTATTTTGAACTATATAACCGTGCAGGTAAATCCTGGTGAATTAGGTAATGTGGAACTTGTTTTTGAAGACAGCACGGGGCGGCTTATTGCAGGCGGAGTGCATAAAATGCGCATAAATACTGCAAAAAATTCCTATTGGACTTATGGACTTAGGCTCGGTGGTTCTGCCAGCTACACAACTCTGCTAACGGCAAACGAACAAAAAAGCAGTGCGTGGAATGCCCTTGGCGATTTGCGTTTGCGTGCTCTTTACAATCGCACAAAAATGTTTTGGCTAACGGAATTATACACTAGGCAAAATATGCAATGGTTAAACGAAGAGAAAAAAGAATCTCAATGGAGCGTTGCACAAGATTTGCTGCAATTTCAAAGTTCTGTTGTGTATAGAATTTTTGACTGGATGGGTCCATACACTAGGGTGAATGTAAAAACTCATATTTTTCCAGAATACTATTGGATTGACGAAACCGATACCTTAAACCTATATAAAGGCGAAAAAATTCGCATGAGTTCTTCATTTGACCCGCTTCGCATAGGAGAGGGTGTTGGTTTGAATTTGCAACCTGTTGTTTCAAATGCCACAGATATTTCTGCTCAAACTGGTTTTGCTGCAAGGCAAACGATAAGGAGAAAAATTCTAATTCCAAGCAACAAGGTAAAATCTGGATTCATTACCGCAACCAACGAATCTTATGATTACGGCTGGGAAAATTCTGTTAACATAAGACTTTCTTTCCTGAGATTTTTTACACTTGATTTATTGGGTGAGATATTTTTTCAAAACGCTAAAATTAAAAGTTACAGAATTGAGGAGCTTTCCGCAGATTTACGATTCTCTCTTACGCGCTTTTTGGAACTGTCTTATCAACAGCAGCTTCACGACCGTATGGCAGAGGGCTTGGAAGAAGCTAAGGGCGAAGCTAGATTTGAAAGCTTGAATACAGTACAGTTGAGGCTGTATGTCAACTTCTGAACTGATGAACGCATGGTCAGACCACAATCGCAAATTTGAGAATTTTCGCTTTGTGTATCCAGTTATCTCAAGGCGAGCAAAAGGATTATCTATTGGCATAAATTGCACACCAAATGGGATGTGTTCATATCGCTGTGTCTATTGCCAGGTTAATAAAAAAGATATATCTGCGAAAATCCCATCTGTAGATGAAATTATTGTTGAATTAAAAGAAATGCTCTCCATTTACCATAAAACAAAATTATCTGAACATTTCTCTCGTGTTGAGGAAAAAAACAGAATATTGAAAGACATAGCTTTGAGCGGAGATGGCGAACCGACTCTTTACCCTCATTTTGCCGAACTCTGCAAACAGTTAAAAGGTATTTCAGAAATTCCAAAATTAGTGCTAATAACAAATGCAATGCAATTGGAAAAAATTTTAGATTTTAACGGTGAAATTTGGGGAAAATTGGATGCAGGCACAGATGAATGGCTTGATTTTATAAACCGTCCAAAAAATAAAATAAATATGGAGTTAATAGAGAATAATTTGAAATTTGCTGTTTCAAGATTCCCCTTGCGAATACAAACTATGCTCTGTGAGGCAAATGGCAGAACCCCAAGCGAAACAGATATTGAGAGTTATGCGGGAATTGTGCAAAGAATTCACCAAATTAACCCAGAAAACCTGTTGAGTGTTCAGCTTTATTCCGTGGTGCGCCAAACTGTGGAAAATTCCGTAAAACCGCTATCAAGGGAATTTTTAGATGGTGTAAAAAATATATTGCAAAAGAAAATTTCTAATTTAAGCATAGAGGTGTTTTGATGTCTTGGCTTGTTTTAGTAATTCCTCTCTTTTATAGCATTGTGGTGCAGTTTTTGCTTTGGTTCAATTTATTGCATCCATATAATTTTTTATTTGAAAATTTCGATAGAACCCTTTATCTTGCCTTTTCGCTTTCAGGTTTTTTGGGGGCCTGCATTTCATTTGTGTTTTACAAAATAATATCATTTGCAATAGAGAACAAAATAATTATGGTTGCGGTAATCGTTTTTCAAGGTCTTTGCGTTTTGAGTTGCTTGTTCTTTTTTCTTTCAAGCTTATCGGGTTGGCTGTTGTTTTAAATTACCAACTAGGCACTTTAACCTTGCCTTGCAAATCAATGCGCCCAGTTTTGAGGATTTTATTTGGAGGTGGAGGTTCATTTATAGTTTTTGCTGGTAATTTTTCCTTCCATTTTTCAACAAAAATTTGGCTCCATTCCTTCCACTCACCTTCAAAAGAGCCCTCGCTTTTGTGCAAAACACGAATATCGGCAGTTACATAAACCTTGCCAAATTCAAGAGCCTGCATACAAATATCCAAATCGTAAAAATGAAATCTTGTGAAGGTCTGTTCATCAAAACGGCATTTTTCAAATAGTGTTTTTCTAACGGCAAACCACAAACCATCAACTACCACAGCTTCTTGGTCTCCATCTCTTTCGTTGTAAATAGCGAGAAAAAACTCTTCGCTTTTTTTGTTCAAATGTGTAACTTTTCCAAAAGTGTAAGGAATATTTGCCGCAGGCCAATGCGCATAAGGCTGTGGTTCTAGCAAAGCTGTGCCAGCCACTCCCAATATTTGCATTTCTTTCAACTCCCTGAATTTTTTCAAAAGAACTGTGTCCCAATCTTTTTCCATCATCCACACATCTTCGTGCATAAACA
>CAZIMU010000155.1:0-4519 GCA_964540355.1 uncultured Fibrobacteraceae bacterium
TGATGACTATGGTGAGCGTTGTGTTTTCTGGGCTTATAGTTAAATACAGCGAAGTATTTATGGGGTTGTTTAAGTAATCTCCTCATAGGTGTCAAAGAAAATTTGCCTATTCACAATATAGCAGTCAGATAAATCTGTTTCGTTTGCGGTTAAAAAATCGCCCGTGACTGCGGAGAAATATTTTTCTGAGTCCCAGTATGAGAAAACTTTGGTTGGTTTTTCAACGGCGGTGGCTCTAACGATTTTTTCGCCTTTGGGAAGGCAAGAGTGCGCAAAATCAACAAGCACAAGTTTATTGCCCGATATTTTATCTATTACTTCTGGTATGTATTCGGTTTTTAAATTGTATGGAGTGTCTAAAATATCGTAGTTCTTTTCAAACTTCTCGCGCTTGATTGGATAAACCTCGCCCACAATGCCTATCATAACATATATGTCTTTGCCTGCGCGCAAATCTATATCGCCTTCCAAAGTTCTAACCGTAACAGGCCAGTCTTCCTTGAACATATCCTCGGTTTTCACAAAACCAACGGGAATGGATTTTTTGCGCCAGCGTTTCATAGAAGCAAAATCAACTTGCGTTTTGCCCGCATAAATCAAATCATAATTTTCCAAATAGTCTCGCACTCTTTGAATAAAATAATCTTCGTCTGCTTTTAAAAAACCTCCAGCCATTTCAATATTGCCGCCTCCGCTGCCAACACCGGCGCAAATGAAATTTGCAAATTCACTTGCCATAATCTCGCGAACAGAACTCCTAACGGAAATTTTTATGCTATCTCCCACAAGACAATACACCACGCAGGCATCCAAAACGTCAACTTGTTTTGCAATATCACTAGTAAATCCTAGAATATTCGGGTCGCAAAAATCTTCTGCTCTGAACAAGCCAACTCTTTTATTTATCTTTTTATTTTCAATTCTTCTTGAACCATCAAGGGCGGCAGAGACAATTCTGAGTTCCTTTATTGTGAGTGCTGCATTTTTTAATTTTTTAATCAAAGCCCTGTCAAATTCTATGTCTGCTAAATCTCTATCCAAAGGATGGCGAAGTTCAGATAGCCCGTTTGTGTCTGTGAAAAGACCGTAATACAAAACGTTTCTGGCTTTTTCGTCTTTATCAAAATCATAGCCCTCTTTTCTCATCATATCCCATACAAGCGTTGAACAGCTTGAAAGCGTGGGTCTAATTTCCGTGTTTTCATCTTCTCTGATTTCTGCACGATGATGGTCTATAACGGCAAATTTTCTACATTCAAATTTTTGCACATTGCCTGCACCATATTGGCAATCCACCGTGAGCAAAAATTCCGGCTCATAAGGCAAATCTGGATCATATTCTATTTCTATTTCCAACTCATTTATCAACATAAGCAAACTCGGTTTTGAGATTTTTGCCTTGCCCCCATAGAATATTTTGCTTTCGCTACCGTGAAACTTAAAAAAACGCTGCAAAGCATAAGCGCTGCCTATTGCATCTGCATCGGGAATATCGTGGCACTGAATAACAATGCTTTTATTTTGAGTTAAAGAGGAAAGGTTCATAGTAGGGTAAATTAGAAATTTTTTTCTATATTTTTTTGGAAATGCTCTCCACAGAAATAGAACGCTATATTGCATATTTAGAAACGCAAAAAAAATTCTCGCCACATACGATAAGGGCTTATGCTCGCATATTAAAAGATTTTTTGGATTTTTTGCAAAAGGATATTTCGCCAAAAGATTTGAATTCAGATTTAATGCGAGACTGGATTTGGAGCATAAAGGAAAATAAAAAAGCCATAGCCACGCAGTCACAAGCTCTTGCTTGCTTGAAAAGTTTTGGGAAATATTTGGTTCGTGGAGCAGTGCTAGGGCACAATCCGGCTGCGGTGATAAAAACTCCCAAAAAGCCTAAAAGGCTGGTATCTTTTTTATCTCAAAAAGAAATTAGCGAGCCTTTTAAAATTGAAGATTTATTCAAAACGGAATTTGGCGAAGACGAAAATACCTTGCGGGCGAGAACCATTTTAGAATTGCTTTACGGAACGGGGCTTAGAATTTCTGAGTGTGCGAATTTAACTTGGGCAAATTTGAATTTTGCAGAGGAATTGGTTAGGGTATGGGGCAAAGGCAGCAAAGAACGTGTTGTGCCTTTAACAAGGGATTCAATAAAGTGGCTTTGCAAGTTCAGGGATTTTCAGAGCAAAAATGCAATTCCTTGTTCTCCATCTAATTTTGTATTCTCAAAAAATGGCGAAAAGCCTTACAATACCCGCAAACTTTACAGCGATATTCACAATCTTCTTCGCTCAATAGGCTGGGAGGGTAAGGCAAGCCCACACGTTTTGCGGCACACTTTCGCAACTCACTTGCTGGAAAATGGCGCAAATATAGTGACTGTTCAAAAACTTTTAGGTCATAGCAACCCAAACACCACGCAAATTTACACGCACGTGAGCGCAGAGATGCTGAGAGATAGCCTAAAACAAGCGCATCCAAGAGGATAGCTTATTTTTTATCTTGAATAACCAATTCAACTCTGCGATTTTTCGCCTGACCTTCTTTTGTGTTGTTGTCTGCCACGGGTTTTTCCAAGCCATAACCAACGGATTTTAGGCGTTTTTTATCCACGCCTCTTTCTGATAGATATTGCAGAACTGCGCTGGCTCTCTGTTCGCTGAGTTTTTTATTGGCTGCTGCGCTGCCAACATTATCGGTGTGACCTTCTATTATTACGTGGGACTCGGTTAACAGATTTTTGAGTATGGCTGCTATTTCTGCCAAATTCTCTTTCAATTCTGGTTTTAAGTCTGCTTTTCCAAACTCAAACAGAATATCGCTCATAGAGAGAATTGTACCTCTAGCATCTCTGTAAACGCTGATGGTTTGGCTGTTCAAAGCATCCAGCTTTTTTTGTGCCTCAGCTTTTTGTGCCTGTAGTTCGTATTCTTTCATAGCAAGTGCTCTTTGGCTCTCGCTCAAAAGGCTGCGTTCTATTTCCAAATTTTTGCTCAAAGCGGCAGCTTCAGAAGCAAACGAAACTATAAGGTCATTTCTTACCTGAGAAATTTCTTTTTGTATGGCTGCGTATTTCTGAGACAAAGTTACTCTCTCTACTTCCGCTTTGAAAATCTCCACAGACAAGCTACAGGTTTTGAGTTCGGATGCCAAGCGTTTATCTTTGTCTGTGCCTTCCAGAGTTTGGATTCTTGCTTCTGTAATGGCATAAAGACGGTCCGAGGCAGCATCACGCACGGCATAGTTTTTTAGCGCATCGTTAAAAGAAGCACGGCATGGGATGGTTTCTGTTTGCGCAAACAAGCTTGCGGCACAGGCTAAAACGGCTAATGTTTGAATTTTCATAAAACCTCCTTATTTTTGAACATTTGGGTTGTTGCGGGTTTCAAGCAAATTACGAACAATTGCCAAAGAACCTGTTGCTATTCCCAGGCTATCCGACAAGCTTTTCTTCTCCTGATTTATAAGAGCAAGCTGGAGCTGCAAGGTCGCTTCGTCTGCGAGTGCCAAAGCATTTTCTGGCTTATCTTCTTTTTGCTTTTCGGCAGAGGTAATCAACTCGGCAGTTGCGGCAGGAACTTCAACACCCCTGTCTTTTGCCACATTTTGCAGAGTTTTAGCTTCTGCTATGGCAGAATTTGCTATGCCTCTACTGGATGAGCACGATATTAAGGCTACCGCGCATAATGAAATGAGTAATATTTTTTTCACAAAAAAATCCTCCTTTGGTTATAGGTGAGAGTAATATAGAATTGTCTGAACCACATTTATTGGCTTTTCGCTCATTGAGCGAAGCCGAAATGAGCGAAATCTAAATAAAAATGCACAAAATTCATTTTTTTCACTTTTCTGAATTTTTTTTCCGTTTTTTTACGTCTAAGTAAGTAGAAACCAAAAGAAGGAGAAGTTTCTATGAAAGAAGACAATCTGCCAGAGTTATTATCCCCGAAAGTGGATATCATATTCAAATTGCTGTTCGGCGATGAGCGGAACAAGGATTTGACAATAAACTTCATAAGCGCAGTCTTAGGCTACAAGAAAGGCGAATTGAAGGACATTTCCTTTTACGACACGCACCTGAAACGGGAGAACCCAAACGATAAGCTGGGGGTTTTGGACATAAAAGCCAAGCTATCAAATGGGAATATTATAAATATAGAGATGCAGTCGCGCAACGTTTCCGATATGAGGAGTAGGATATCGTATTACAAATCAAATCTGCTAACCGAGCAAATAAGCGAGGGTGGCTTGTACTCTGGGCTTAAACCAGTGAAATCTATAATCGTGGCGGATTTTGATTTTGTACCTGAATCTGAGAAATGCCATACTGTCTTTCAAACACTAGAAAAGGACGAGCACTTCCCTTTCAACGATTTGGAGGAGATACACGTTCTTTGCTTGAAAAAATTATCTAGATTAGATAATGAGAGATTGCGTGAATGGCTTAGGTTCATTAACTCGGAAAAAAGAGAGGAATTTATGGAGTTGGCAGGAATAGATCCAGTGTTTGTGAAAGCCG
>CAZIMU010000156.1:0-4506 GCA_964540355.1 uncultured Fibrobacteraceae bacterium
TTGACGGCGAGGCTCTTGCAACTCTAATCATAAACAAAATGCGCGGCACCTTAAAGGTTGCAGCCGTTAAAGCCCCTGGCTTTGGCGACCGCAGAAAAGCCATGTTAGAAGACATTGCCATTTTAACAGGCGGTCAGCTTGTCAGCGAAGAAACAGGAGCAAAATTAGAAGATGTTCCTCTAAGCGTTCTTGGTCAGGCAAAATCTGTGACCATAGACAAAGACAATACCACCATAGTTGAAGGCGGCGGAAAATCTGCTGACATAAAGGCTCGCATTGGGCAAATCAAAAAGCAGATAGAAGACACCACAAGCGACTACGACCGTGAAAAGTTGCAGGAACGCTTGGCAAAACTCTCCGGTGGAGTTGCCGTTATTAAAGTTGGTGCAGATACCGAAGTTGCAATGAAAGAGAAAAAAGACCGCTTTGACGATGCTCTTCACGCAACCCGCGCTGCAATTGAAGAAGGCATTGTTGCTGGTGGGGGAGTGGCATTTATTCGCGCCGCTTCTGCAATAGATTCTTTGCAATTTGAAAACCTAGACCAAAAAACCGGTGCTGCAATTATCCGCCGCGCTTTGGAAGAACCTCTGCGCCAAATTGCCATAAACGCAGGCTTAGAAGGCTCCGTTGTGGTTAATAAGGTTAAAGAAGGCAAAAAAGATTTTGGCTACAACGCCAAAACCGATACCTACGAAGACCTCTCCAAAGCCGGAGTTATTGACCCCGCAAAGGTTTCCAAAACTGCTCTTACAAAAGCAGCTTCCATTGGTTCTATGATTCTCATAACCGACTGCGTTGTTGTTGAGAAGAAAGAGGAAAAACCGCCAATGCCAGGTGCTGGAATGGGCGGCATGGGTGGAATGGGCGGAATGGATATGTAATGTAATCAATTCGATAAAAAGGGCAGGCTTTGCCTGTCCTTTTTTATTTTGTATATTTACGAGTATGGAAACATCGAAAAAAGAGAAAGTCTTGGAAGAACTTTTTAAGATTTGCAAAAGGAAAGGTTCTTTTGTTTTTCACAATGATATTGTAAAAGATGTATCTAAGCAAGTTGGGTTCGGTAATCCTTTTGATGCTACAAAATTAGACAACAAAGATAAATTACCTGATATTTTATTGGAAAATGATTATGCTCTTATTCATTTGGGAAATGGAAATCATAAATTTATTAAAGGTATAAATAAAATTTATCATGATTTTGAAAAAATTCAGAAAACAGAAAATTGGGAGTACAAAAAATCTATTCTCAATCAATATAATTCAAGTGAGAGCAATATTTTATCTGTTGCTAATAATCAAAGAATTTTGCATCACTTTTTATATGGAAAAGACACGGAATTTGATAATGTAGATATTTCAAAAAGACCGAAAACATATTTTCCGCATAGAACAAAAACTTCTTTTGAATATTATTTTGGCAATGACGAAAAGATAGAACTCCATAATATTCAAATAGAAATAGATTTAACCATTGAATTTAATGGGATAATTGGAGTATTTGAAGCAAAAAATGGAAAACCTGATAATTTTGCTATATATCAAATTTACCATCCGTTTTTATACTACCATAATGCAAAAAAACAACCTGAAATCAAGGACAAAATAAAGAATATTTATGGCATTTATGTTGTTAGGGAAAACGGAGAAAATGACATAATAAAACTTTGGGCATATACATTTGAAGACCCTTTCAATATTACTTCTATAAAATTCATAAAATCTGCTGCATATAAATTGATAGGAAAATAATATGTTGGATAATTTTAGAAATAAAGTTTTTAATGAAGATGTGTTGCAAGTGTTAAAGCGACTGCCAGATAATTCGCTTGCTTTTGTTTATGGAGACCCTGATTACAATGTTGGAATAAACTATGCAGGAAAGAATTACACACAGAAATGGAACGATTATATAGACTGGTATATTGAACTTGCAAAGGAAAGTTTAAGGGTATTGAAACCCAATGGAAATTTATTCATGTTGAATTATCCAAAGCAAAATGCGTATCTGAGGGTTAAATATTTAGATGAAAATTCATATTCCGTTAATGACTATGTTTGGGTATATAATACCAATGTTGGAATGTCTCCTAAAAAACTGACAACGGCTCATCGTTCCATATTACATGCAACAAAAAGCAAAAATAACGCTTTCTACAAAAACAATATTGCTGTTCCATATTTAAATCCAAATGACAAAAGAATACAAGGAAGAATAGCTGCTGGACACATAGGCAGAATGCCTTATAGTTGGTTTTATTTTGATTTGGTCAAAAATGTTAGCAAAGACAAGACTATGCACGCTTGCCAAATTCCGCTTGCTCTCGTTGAAATGCTTATCAAGGCAACAACAAAAGAAAATGACGATTGTTTTATTTTATTTGGCGGTAGCGGCAGCGAGCTTGTGAAATGCAAAGAATTAAAACGAAATTTTATAAGTTGCGAAATTCATACAGAATATTATAAAATGATTTTAGATAGACTGAAAAATAACGGAAAAATAAAAGATGAGTTTAGAATACAGAGCATTTTGGAAAATAGAAAAGGTTATTCGCAAATGGCATCTTTATTTGCATAGGGCTATTTGGCATTGCTCATTATACCAGGAAATCTGTTATTAATCATATATTCAGCCGCTTCTTTAAATGCTGGGGTTAATTTCTCAACAGTATCAACAGCTTCATTTACTGGAAGAAGCCTTAAACGACCGTTTTCCATTGTTTTAGCGAATCTAGCGTTTTTTTCTGCCATAATACATATCTCCTACTCTTTCCATAATATACAAAACTACATCACCCTAGCCACCGCAAACACCATGCCGGGGCGTAAATACTTCCCGGCGGTGTACTTCAAAGCGGTGTTGTGCAAAAGAATAAATAGCTCATTGCATTTAATTTTATGCTTTGAGCATATAGTCTTAAATTCTCTTTCAAACTTTTTCAAATCTCTTGGCAAATCAGGGGAAATTCTGCCGTCTTCTTGCAAAGCACCTTTCTTTTTCAAATCACTGTACAGAGATTTTGTTATAATTTTACTAATGTGCAAACGGCAGCTTCCGTTGAAGCCTTCTGGGGCTGCGAAGGGGATTTTTGCCTCTTTGTACAAATTGCGGAAACTCGCTTCTATTAAATCTTCGGCTTCGCGTTTCATTCCGTGCATATACATTGCGGTTGCTAGGCAGTATTGAATTCCAGTCCAAACATCGTGTGCTTGGAAATTGTGTTCTTCCAAAGGTGAGCCGTCTTTGTGCACCAAATTTGCCGCTCCTATTAGCGGGCTGTTCTTTTTGTAATTGGTGTTGTAAATTTTTGTCAAGGTGCGTTTTGCCTTTTTTGAATCCATAATCGGTTCCAAATTGAGTAGCCTTAGATATGTGTCTGCGGCAAGGGAATCCGCGAAAACATCTTCGTTTGTGCCATTCTTTTTGTCAACGTAAAAGAGGAAATAGCCCTCTTTTTCATTCCATAGAACCTCATGGAAAACTCTTTGAGCGTCATTTGCCCAGCCATTCCAATGGGTGGCGCGAGCGCTGTCGCCTAGGGTTTCGGCAATTTTTGCGGCGGCGCGCAAACCTGCAATCCACAGCGACCCGCAATAAACGGAAATCCCGTGGCTTGCCAAATTGTCAAAGGTATCGTCTGTTCCGTGAGTAAGTGGAAATACCTGCCCTGGCTCAACCAATTTTTCCAAATATTCCATTGCTGCATATACCGCATCGCGGCAATAAGAAAGCACGGAAATATCGCCTGTCATTTGATAGTGCCTTATCACCATCAAAACAAATTTCGGGGCTAGGTCTTTCCATTCCTTTACATTGTGCCAGTCGTAAGCATCGGGAAGGGCATCAAAAGGGCTACCCAAATCGTGAATAACCGCACCCTTAACACCTCTTGGTCCTTCTAATTTTTGGTCGGGTAAATCTGCGTAGGGTAAATTCACATAAGAATTATGCCTACGAATTTGGGGATTAACCGCCAAAACCGCATCTGCAAAATTGCGCATAACGCATCCGTCAAGACGCGGCAAAAGAGCCAGCAAACTGAATGAACCGTAAAAATAAACATCCAAACTGTTGAAGAAAGGATAATCCGCACATTCGCGAACCAAGAATCTATCGTCTTTATCCCAAACTGTTGCCTCTGGCAAAAAACTCAGGGTATTTATCGCAAGAGTTTTGAAATTTTTGCTTGAATGTTCTGGAACAAGTTTATTATAGTTTTGAGGAATCACAGATTCCAAGCGAGGAATAGCCTCTATAAACTCCGAAAGCATCGGTTTCACGCGCCTGTCAGGGTCCGGGTAAAATTCCGTGTATTTTTTTACACTAGTTAAGCCATTCATTTTTATGATAGGGAAGTCTAGGGCAAGCGAGAACTGAACCCTTGCGCTTGTGTTTGGAGGAAGTTCAACCGTTACACAAAGCGCGCCCGCCATTGTTTCGCGACCGCTATAAACATTTTTTACCCAGCTTTTGCTAACCCTGCCAGAGAGCAATGCGCCTTT
>CAZIMU010000157.1:0-4462 GCA_964540355.1 uncultured Fibrobacteraceae bacterium
TTGTGACAACCGTGCTTTCCCGTGCCGTTGATTTTCAGCTTCAATGGCTTGTTGCGGGCGAAAATTCCGTTATACCCGATGAATTGGCAAACCAAAGCCTTTACATAAACGTTGATGTTAAAAAAACTGCAGTAGGAAAACTATATTTTGCCATAAGCAAGCCAGAGGTGGCAACTCTTTCCGACCTTATGCTTATGGGTTCAGGTCACTCAGATTATACAGATGAACACAAAGATGCAATTTGCGAAATAATAAATCAAATAACCGGCTCTTGCATAACAGTGATGGATTCTCAAATTCACTTGTCACTAGATTTTGGGCAGGCTTCGGTTAGCGACTTTAGCGGGACCAATGATGGTTTTAAGGGTGGCGCAGTCGCAACTGTTTTGGTTAAAATAGAAGAATTCCCAGATAGAAAAATATTAATCGTTTTGGATGGGAATTTATTTTCGGCACTAAGATCAAAAATGTCCACCAAAATATCTTATGCCAGCGCAGATACAAGCCTTGCAAGTCTTGGACTTTCTTCATCTGCAGCATCACCCGTACCTGCCGCTGGTGGAGGCGTTCCAAGTGGTGGCGGTGGTGCTCCGGTTGCGGCACCACCTGCTCTCACTCCACATCATTCTGGCGGTCCATTTGGATCCACAGGCAATAAAGCTCTTGATTTGCTAATGGATATTGAACTGCCAATAGTCATAGAACTTGGCAGAACACAAATGAGCTTAAAGCGAATTTTAGAACTTGGCCCTGGTGCCATTGTTGAAATGGACAGGCTTGCCGGCGAACCAGTTGATATTTTAATCAACGGAAAAGTTGTTGCGCGTGGCGAAGTTGTTGTTGTTGATGAAAACTTTGGCGTACGTATTCTCGCTCTCGTTTCTCCAGAAGAGAGATTGAAACTTTTGAGATAGATGGCAGATAATAAATGTTGATCTTCCCCGTACAAGATGCCAAAACCTTAATTCGCCTTGCACTGAACGAAGATGTTCGTACTGGCGATTACACAAGTTTATGGACTTTGCCAGCAGAGCAAGTTCAAACGGCAAAGCTCATTGCAAAAGAACGTGGAGTTGTTGCGGGGCTTCCTATAATTGAGCTTGTTTTTGCCGAACTCGGTGGCAAAGTTAAAGTTGAAACTTATATTCAAGACGGCGACTCGATTGAGGTTGGCACTCAAATTGCAAGCATCACAGGTGAAACAAAAACTCTTTTGAGCGGAGAGCGAGTTATGCTAAATTTTTTGCAACAGCTTTCAGGTGTGGCAACAATAACAAATAAATTCGCAAATGCTCTCAAAGGCGGCAAAACAAAAGTTTTAGATACTCGCAAAACAATACCGGGTTTTAGAACCTTGCAAAAATACGCTGTACTTGCCGGCGGTGGCTCAAACCATCGCATGGGTTTGTGGGACATGGTTTTGGTGAAAGATAATCACATTGCCGCCGCAGGCGGAGTTTTGCAGGCGTGGAACGCTGTGAAAAAACAAAATACTGGGAACTTGAAAGTTGAAATTGAAGTGGAGAATTTGGAACAACTTAAATTGCTTTTGGGGCTTGGCGTTAACCGCATTATGCTAGACAATATGAGCAACGACTTAATGCGCGAAGCAGTTAAAATTGTAAAAGAAAGCGGCGACCAAGTGGAACTAGAAGCTAGTGGAAATATGACACTGGAGAGAGTAAAAGAACTCTCAGATATTGGACTGGACTTTATTTCTGTTGGTGCCTTGACCCACAGCGTGAAAGCACTTGATATATCTATGAGAATAAAATGAAAAGCACTCTTGTTTTGACAATAGACATAGGCAACAGCCAAACGGCAATAGGCATTTACCGAGATGCGAAAATTGAAGCGAGTTATCGCTTAACAACAAACGAAAAAACAACCAGCGATGAGATTTTTTTTAGAATAAGCGATTTGATAAAACACTTTGGTTGCAAAACAAAAGATTTTACACATATAGGTTTGAGCAATGTTGTTCCGCAGCTTGAACGCCCTTGGATTAAAGCACTCGTCGCTTATTTCAATAAACCCGTGCAAATTGTAAGTGCTAAAAACTGCCTAGATTTGCCCATAGCCTACCCTCGCCCTATGAGTGTTGGACCAGACCGTTTGTGCAATATGATTGCATTACGCTCGCAAGGAATTCAAAACGGGATTGTTGTTGATATGGGAACAGCCACAACATTTGATGTTTTGTACAATGGTGGTTTTGCTGGTGGTTTAATTGTACCTGGCATTAGCGCATCTATGGATGCTTTAACAGAAAAGGCGGCAATGCTTTTGCCTGTTTCCATAAAATGGACAAATAAATTCGTGGCAAAAAATACAGGCGATGCTATGCGCTCTGGTATTCTTCACGGTTTTTTGGGGCAACTGGATTTTTTGATAAAGGGAATAATGAAAGAAACTGGAATGGAAAATATTCCCATAATAGCCACAGGGGGTTGGGGTCAAATGCTGTTGAATCACACACCAATAATAAAAAGTTACGATCCTTATTTAACCTTGGATGGTATTCGCCTTGTTGCGCTGGGCGGCAACGGGTTTAGCAATTCGGAAGGCGAGGAATAACCTGTTCCTTTTGCCATTTGCGTATATTTTCGTGATGCCCAGATAGCAAAATATCTGGAACTTTCATTCCCTCAAACTCTTGAGGTCTTGTCCAAACAGGGTAGCTTGGCAATCCGTTTTGCGCAAAGGAATCTGTTTCTGCGCTTTCCATATCGCCCAGCACTCCGGGTATTAGCCTAACAACTGCATCGCTTAAAATCATTGCTGGCAATTCACCACCGCTCACAACGTAATTACCGATGCTAACGGATAAGTCCACCCTGCTCTGCCTAATGCGCTCGTCAACGCCCTTGTAGTGCCCGCACACTAAAACCAAATGCTCTTTTTGAGAGAGTTCCTTTGCAAGAGAATGTGTAAGAGGCACTCCGTCTGCGGCGAGCAATATCACAGTTGCATTGTTTTTTTTTGGCTCGCAAAAATCTATGGCTTTTGCAAGTGGCTCTGGTCTAAGCACCATTCCAGCTTCAACGCCATAGGGGGCATCGTCAACCTGTCCATAATCGTTAATAGCAAAATCCCTCAAATGCACTGTTCTAAAATTCAAAAATCCATTCTTCTGCGCCCGCCCCATAATTGAGCAATTCATGGGTGCAAACATTTCTGGAAAAAGTGTTATGCAATCTATTTTCAAAATTCGCAAAGCTCCTGCAAAGAAGGTAGAAATATATTTCAAAAAAAACATCTAAGATACTGGAAGCCCAGGCAAAAATTTATATTCAGACTTTGGTAGCATCGTCTTCCGTGCTACTTCCATCCGTAACTTACATTTCCGATACCGTAGAATCTACCCGAATAGCCGTAGCTGCCAGCCAGGTTTGTTTACCTATAGTAACTGTTTTATAGGTTTTACCATCCCTAGTGTCCCTTAAAAACGGAGAAGTTTTTATGTTTAAGCCTAACGGCTGTGCAGATATTTCTTTTGACAGGGTTATGAGTTTTTATAAATGGGAAGAGAATTTGAGAAAAATTGGCTATTTTAAAATTTCTACATTTACCCGCATGGCAGAAAACAAAGCACCTGAAAAATTCGTTTTTTATATGCACAAAGTGTGCAAAAGCTACCCACCCGATAAGGAAGTGCTTAAAGATATTTCTTTGAGTTTTTACTATGGCGCAAAAATTGGAATAATAGGCACAAATGGTAGCGGAAAATCAACGCTTTTGCGCATAATGGCTGGCATAGACAAGGAGTTTCAAGGCGAAGCTTGGATAGAAAATGGCCGTACCGCAGGCTATTTGCCGCAAGAACCGCAGTTAAATGCGGAACTCTCCGTTAAGGAAAATGTTATGGTTGCTGTTGCGGCAAAGCAAAAAATTTTAGACCGCTACAACGAAGTTGCAACGCTTATGGGCGAGGCAGAGGGTAGCAAACTTGAAAAACTCTCCGAAGAAATGGAGAGGTTGCAAAATAAAATTGATGCGGAAAATTTATGGGACTTAGACCGCTCTGTGGAAATAGCTATGGATGCCCTGCGCTGCCCTCCTGGCGACTGGCAGGTTACAAATCTCTCTGGCGGAGAAAAACGCCGCGTTGCCCTTTGCCGCCTGCTATTGGAAGAACCTGATTTGCTACTCCTTGACGAACCCACAAACCACTTGGATGCCGAATCCGTTGCTTGGCTTGAACGCCACTTAAAGGAATACAAAGGCTCCGTTATTTTGGTGACTCATGACCGTTATTTTTTGGATAATGTAACAGGCTGGATTTTGGAACTTGACCACGGAAAAGGCATTCCCTGGCAGGGCAACTACGCACAATGGCTAGACCAAAAACTTGAGCGTATGCGCAAAGACGAAAAAGGCGAAAGCGATAGGCAAAAACGGCTTGCTAGAGAACAGGAATGGGTGAAGGCAAGCCCCAAGGCAAGGCAGGCCAAATCCAAGG
>CAZIMU010000158.1:0-4430 GCA_964540355.1 uncultured Fibrobacteraceae bacterium
AAAAGAAAGTTCGCTTTATGAAATGTTCCTGCCCCTTAACCTGAACTTCCACAACAAACCTTGTACCTGTGGCATCCTTGCAATAAACATCAAATACAGCATCTCTATTGAACCTTGTTTTTCCAAACAGTTCGTGGTTAATGTTGATTACCTCTTTGATAGGGCTTTTCAGCTTCTCAGCAAGAAAAGTGTTGAGCAGGAACAAAAGCAGTTCCGTGCTTCGCTCGTTGGCAAAGGCTTTTTTGAAAGTGGAATCCAAAGTGAGCGGAGCAAACTTCGGCAGTTTTTTAGACATAGCAATCCTCGTGGAAAAAAATTATGTGATATAATAAAGCCGCTCCCTTGCAGAGCGAATGTAGAAAGGAAAAATATAGAAAAAATGTATATTGCGTGAGGGATTAGTTCACTTAAAATCATACAACGTGTTGTAATCGTTTAGCAAAACTTCGTCATCAACTGGTTTGGGAGGTGGTGGAGGTGCATTCTTTTGTCTTTCGCTTTCAATATAGTAGTTTTTGCTTTGCTCATTTACGGAAATTTCAAATGTTTCAACTCTAGTGCGTAAACGTTCTAAATCGTTTGCATCTATTGTAAGCTGCCCTATTAACTTTTCCGATGCAGACTTGCCCCAAGGGGTTCTAAAATGTTCCTTGCTCAGTTTTACGAGAATTGCTCTTGCACTGTCTAGGTTGCCTATTTCGTCTTCAAAAATACGTGCTTTTACATACATGGCCTGCAATGCAAATTGCGTTTCGGGAAAGTTTATTGTAACAGAATCATAAAGAGCAATGGCGGTTTTATATGCAATATTTGTTTCTTCAATCTTTTCTTGTGGAATTTTTTTAGCCTTTAACAAGGTTTCTTCTGCTTTTAAAAATGCTTCATTCGCCAAATCGTACCTTGTTTTTGCACTTACCTGCAAACCCATATTCGCTTGTGCCTGTTTTGCATAGTCTGTTTGAGGATAGTTTTCAACTATGGCTCTGTAAAGTTGGTAGGAATTTGCGGTATCTTGTTTGAATTCATCGTAAATAAAGGCTCTTGTGTATGCGGCTCTGGCTTTTAATGCCGAATCTGTTATAGTTGAATCCATTTTTGCAAGCAATGCCAGTGCGCTATCTGTTTCAGAGAGTTTAAATAAAAAAAGTTCTGCAATTTGGAATTCCTCTGGAAAAAAAGGCTTTTCTTGCTTTTGACGTTCCACTACGGTGTCTTTCAGGGCTAATAATTGCAACAATGCAGTTTTGCGGCTGTAACTATCTCTTCCCCATTGGCTAGAAGATTTACTTTGATAACTTGAATCATAATGCAAAATTGCGTTTGGGTAATTTCTGCTTCTTTGCCTAAAATCGCCAATTCCAAAAAATGCTCTTGATGCTATTTCGCTTCTGCGTTTGGTATGAGCCACGTCTTTCAAAATTACAACCCCTTTTTCATCATTTATGCTTAAAAGAATTTCACCTTGCCTTATGAGACTTAAAATTCTTTTGTCTTTGAATGTAGCAGAATCTGCTAAATTTTTATATTCGTTTGCCGCTTCTTTTGCATTTGCTTCACCGAATTTTAACAGACATTCAGCCGCTGTGCTTTGAGCTTTGTATCTCTCCAAATCTGGCAAAATAAAGAGTTCTTTGTTTAAATAATGCTCTCTGGCTTTTGAATAGTTTTTTTGCCCATAATATAAATCTGCAAGCCTAATCCTTGCTTTTGCCCTTGTCCAAGGGGTTCCAAAATTTGTGGCGAGTACCGCTTCCAAAGAGGCAATGGCATCTCCTGGCAAACTATCTCTTTCTTGCAAAATAGACATCAGTTCCAAAGCTGGCAAATGATAAGGATGTTGTTCACCTTTCTCCAAAACACGTTCCGCAGAAAATTTTGCCAAGGCATATTCTGTATTTTTGTAAAGGCAAAATGCTTTTTCGTATTCGGCTTTTGGCATGGAATCGTATTGAGGAAAATATCTTTCAAGTTCATCGTACTTTTCAATGGCTTTTTTCCATTCGCTTTTGTGGCGAAAAGCCTCTGCCATCATAAACACCGCTTTTGGAACTTGATTTTCGTTTTTTGGAAATCTCTCCACTGTGCGCGAGCCTTTTTCTATAACCCTGTCGTAGAGCCTTTTTTCTTCGCCCATTCCCAAAATGGAATCTGCTGGAAGCGAATCTAGCCTTGCTTCTCTTAATACTCCTGCTTCTTCATAAGCCTCTTCCATATTCCAAGCGTGGTTGAAGTAGGCACAGCAGGTGCAGCTGGTTGTCTGAACCAGAATAAACAGAGCAATAAAAAGAACGCCCGTGCGTAAAATTTTAGCCATTTACTCTCTCCAACTTGGCACCTAAGGCGGATAGTTTGACTTCGAAGTTTTCGTAGCCTCGGTCTAAATGATAAATGCGGCTTATCTCTGTTTGCTCTTTTGCCACTAAGCCTGCTAAAACAAGGGCTGCGCTTGCTCTCAAATCGCTTGCCATCACTGGTGCTCCTGTTAGCGTAGAACCTCCGTTTATCAGGGCGGTATCTTCTTTAAGTGAAATATCTGCGCCAAGCCTGTTCAGTTCAGAAACGTGCTTGAATCTATCGTTGTAAATTGTATCGCGCACAGAGGAAGTGCCTTTTACCGTTGCAAGAAGTGCCATTAACTGTGCTTGCATATCGGTTGGGAATCCGGGGTAGGGCATTGTTACAATATGGGCTGGCAAAAGTTCACATCCTTCTGCATCTAGTTCAACCCAATTATCTCCTTGCGTTATTTTGCAGCCAATTCTTTCAAAAACTTCCAAAAGTGCGCCTTGGTGGGCAGGAACCATATTTGTTGTTTTTACTTTTCCCCTTGTTATTGCGCCTGCTGCTAAAAAAGTTCCTGCTTCTATTCTGTCTGCTATGGTTGGTCCATTGCCTGGGTTTAGGTTTTCAACGCCTTCTATAATTAGAGTTCTTGTTCCTATTCCATTTATTTTTGCTCCCATTCCAGTTAAGTATTCCGCAAGAGCGGTTATTTCTGGTTCTATGGATGAGTTTTGTAAAACGGAGGTTCCCTCTGCGAGTGTTGCCGCCATGAGAATATTTGCGGTTGCCCCAACAGAACTTATTGGGAACGAAAACGTGTTTCCTTTAAGCTTGCCGCTGCTGAGTGCTTCCACATATCCGTGCGTTACATTTATTTTTGCGCCGAGTGCCTCTAAACCCTTTAAATGCAAATCCACAGGGCGAGGGCCCCAAGCGCAGCCGCCGGGCAAAGATACCCTGCATTTCCCGAATTTGGCAACCAAAGGACCAAGCACATAAAAACTTGCTCTCATAGTTTTCACAAGTTCATAGGGAGCTTCCAAATGGTTTATATCACTTGAATCTATGCTCAGGCAATCTTTGTCTTCTTTTATGCGGCAACCGATTACCCGCAAAACATCAGACATTGTGCTTGTGTCTTTTAAGTTTGGAACATTGCTTATTTTAGAAATTCCGTTTGCAAGCATTGCCGCCGCCATAACAGGCAGCACAGCATTTTTTGAACCAGAAATGCAAACATCGCCTTTGAGAGGCCCATTTGGAGATACGAGAAAAGAGTCCATTGTTAGGAATTTAGGAAATTTGTTTCAAACCCAAGTTCTTTTGCAACCTTGAGCATATTTTGGTCAAAGGAGCAATGTTGGCAAGAAAGGCTACTGGTGGACTACTTGGGAGTCTAATAAGAGTGGTTTTTTTGTTAACACCCTGCGTGCTACTATGTACTACGACAGAGACGGAGTAGGCGGTAGCATTGACTATAAGAGATACCTATACTCTGTCCGTTGCTTGCAGGTCTAAGTCTGAATTTTTCTATATTTAATTGTATGCAAATGCAAACTATCAACTCACCTACTTTTTTGCCAGAAATGGAACGAAAAAGCATAACTTTAACTGTTCCAAATAAGAAATATAAATTCTTTTTGGAATTGCTGAAAAACTTTAGTTTTATTCAAATAAAAGATATATCCGATGGTGATTCCAAAGAACAGGTACTTGCAAATTTAAAACAAGGTTTTAAAGATATGCAGGCTATAAAAAAAAATAAACTAAAAACATTCCCTGTAGAGGATTTGTTTAATGCCTAGCAAAGTTAGGATTACAGAGCATTTTAAAAGAGAATTTAAACGACTATCAAAGAAATATATATCTTTGTCCAGCGATATGCGAGAATTAGTAAAATCTTTGAAAGAAAATCCTATAGTAGGAACACCACTTGGAAACGATGTGTATAAAATTCGTTTGGCTATAAAATCAAAAAATAAAGGCAAAAGCGGCGGAGCTAGAGTTATAACTTATTTGGTTGATAAAAATAAAATAGTGTATCTGATATCCATTTACGATAAAAGCGAAAAAGTTTCAATATCGGATATCGAAATAAAGTCAATAATAGCTTCCACCTCCAGCTAATGCCTAGGGTGGTTTTTTCC
>CAZIMU010000159.1:0-4397 GCA_964540355.1 uncultured Fibrobacteraceae bacterium
AATTGCCAGATGCAAAAGTTTATGCTTTTGGTTCCCGCGTTTCAGATGCCGAGCCAAACAATGAAGCTGATTTAGATTTAGCCATTATGACAGGACATATAATCTCCACTGAGCGCATGATTGCCATTGAACGCTCTATGGCAGAAGCTGGATTGCCATTTACGGTGGACGTTTTTGATTATGCAAAATTAACAAATAAGTTGAAATATTTAGTTGATGAAAAACACATAGCCATAAGAGGCGCAGGTAGAGTTGAGGGTTAAATGATTTTTGGATTTTTATTGGCACTTGCCATTCCGCTTTTGATTTATGCAGCCCCGCATATCGGGCAAAAGGAATTTATTTCCGCACTGGATTTGAATTTACCTTTTTGGCTGTATCTGTTCCAGTTTGTGCTAGGTTTATGCCTTGCAATAAATTTAGCAAAAGATTTCAAAGAGTGGTTCAAAAACATAATAAGCAAGCAATGGCTGATTACTGGCGGAGTTCCAGTGGTTGTAGTTGCCGCGTTGGCTCTCTTTGTTTGCCTTGCTTGGATTGCCCCTCGTCACAGGGTTCAAAGCGACGAAAGCGTATTTTTAGCCACCGCTCAAAACCTATACGCAAATCAGATATCGGGCTCTTGCGATGAGGGCGAGTTCTCTGCAAATGGCCATTTAGATTGCCAAAAAAGCGTACATAACTTTAAAACCAAGGGCGAGCCTTTTTTATATGCCGTTCTTATGCCCATTCTTGGGCAAAATCTAAAATGGATTTTCCCATTGCACATATTTTTGCTAATCGCAACTATCTTCCTTCTGTTCCTCGCCGTTTACGCATGGACATCAAATAGCAATTTGGCTTTTTTAACTGCAGCTTTGTTCGCTGCGCAACCCACAACGCTTTTTCAATTTCGCTCGGCCTCGGTTGAACCTCTTTACACATTCCTTTTTGCATTGAGCGTTTTTTTGTGGAAGTGGGCTTGGGATAAAAATACTATAAAGCACTGGATACTGCTGGCTTTGGTACTCGCATTTTTTGCGCAAACAAGGCAAGAAACCGTATTTTGTTTAGGAGCCTTTGTAGTTATATCGGTATTCAAAATATGCCCCGTTCTAAATTCCAAATTTCAAAACCCAAAACTCAAAACTCTATTATTATCAATTATAAACTCTCAGTTCTCAATTTTTTTGCTCACAATATCGATCTTCTGCATACCTATTCTCTTAACCATCAGTTATTATCAGGGCTATAATTTTCAGGGCGGTGAATTTAGTGCGCATGGTCATTTCTTTGAAAACGTAAAACAAGCTTGGAATATAAGCGTTAACACAAATATGGACAAAGGTCTGCTTAAAAATCCATTCCTAAGTTCATTCAGCATTTTAACCGTACTTGGAATTTTAACTTTGATTGGTTTTTCTTATTTTGAATGGAAAAATCGTAAATCAAATAAAGGAAAAGGGCAACCGCAAGGGATTGCTACGATGGCGATTCCTGCATATTATATTCTCGCATTTTTCGTTCTTTATTTTCCGCAGATATTTATGATTTTGGAAAATGTTTCTGGAGATTTGACTATTGAAATAAATCAGAGATATACCCTTGTTGCATTCCCTGCAATGGCCTTTTTGTGCGGTTTTTTCATAGACAAGGCGAGCTTAATTTTACCGCAAAACAATAGATTGGTTTTTGTGCTTATAGCCGTTGGGATTCTGTGGGGCAACACTCTTAGGTACAACGATAGTTTTGAAAAAAACATAATGTATAACCGCAACCATTTAACAACAGAAGAAGCAGAAATTTTAAAATGGCTGGGAAATGAACCCAAAAACAACCGCATATTTGTTTATTCAAGACCGTGGCATTTTGTAGGATATGGAATAAGCGCAATTCATTACAACTCACTAAAACCTCAAAGATTGAGCGAGCTTCTGCAAAAATATAAAGGCGAAGTTTATTATGTGAAAGGCTTGGACTGCTGGGATAGCCAAACCTACCATAAAAAAGCCGTTGAACACCGCATAGCCACAGTGTGCGATCGCTTTGAGCAAATTTTTCCAATGGAGCTGGTTTTCAATACGCTTATAACAAATAACTATCGCTTGGCAATAGCAAAGCTAAAGGAAAATGGCACAGGTTCCCAATTATTTGCTCCACAAGAGGTAAATGTTGAACTGCCAGAAAATGCAGAGTGGCTTGAAACGCCCACAGAATATCGCCAGGAATGGGGTTCTTTGCAAATAGACAAATCTGTCACAGGCAAACCTATAACCGTTGCTAAAAAGCGTTACAAAAAGGGAATAGGTACGCACGCAAGCGGTTCTCTCCGTTATGAACTAAATGGCAAATACGAAAAATTAACCGCAGTTCTCGGTTTAGACGAAGATGAATTTTGCAGCAACGGAGTTCAAATAAAAGTTCTGGGAGATGGAAAACTGCTAGCAGACACAGGAAAATTAGGGCAAGGACAGGAATATCCTTTGGATATTTCCTTGAAAGGCATTAATCAACTAGTTATTGAATCAAATGGGCTTGGCGATATAAGTTGCGACCACGTGGATATAGCGGCTGCAATACTATTCAAACCTATCCCCTGACTTAGGGTCAAAAGCATCTCTTATTCCCTCTCCTATAAAAGAAGCTAGCATAAGGGTTATGAAGAGTGCTAGTATTGTGAAAATGGTAATCCAAGGTGCATAGAGGTTTGCCAGACCCTGAGAGAGCAAATCGCCCCAGGAAGGTGTTGGAGCCTGCAAGCCAAAACCCAAAAAATCAAGAGATGTAAGCCCCGAAATTCCGCCTATTATGGAAAATGGGAAAAGCGTGATTACAGGCGTTAAAGCGTTTGGCAAAATTTCTTTGAAAAAAATTCTCACATGCCCAATGCCAAGCACCGCCCCGGCTTTCACAAATTGCATATTCTTTATTTTGAAAAATTCCGCTCTCATATAATAACTGAGTCCAATCCAGCTAAATGCCGCCATAATCACAGCCAAAAGCCAAAAACCCTGCCCATAAATACTGCCCAGCAAAATAACCACATATAAAAAAGGAAGCGCAGCCCAAATTTCAATTAACCTCTGAAAAACAATATCCAATTTCCCGCCAAAATACCCCTGAATTCCGCCTATCACTATGCCCATAAAAGTTCCTATCAAAGAGAGCAAAAGGCTAAAGCTCATGCAAATTCTAAACCCGTGAATTAGCCTAGACAAAACATCTCTGCCGTGGGCATCTGTTCCAAGCCAGTGATCGGTGGAAGGATGGTATGGTGGTGCGCCATCTGCACTTAATTGCGATTTTATTGGGCTCCAAGGTATTGGGGGGAAAATGGCAAAAAATGGCACGGACTTAGCTTTTGCGTAAACAACCAGTTCTTTGTAGTTTGGCTCGGTTGCATAATTGCCATAAAATTCGCTTTGCCCGTAATGAAAAAGAGCTGGACAGTAAAATTTGCCATTATATTTTAGAAACAGGGGTTTATCGTTCACCAGCCAAGGGCTTGTTAAAGAGAGCAAATACGCTGCCGCCAAAATGACAAAAGAGAACCAAGCGAGCTTATTATGCCTGAATTTCGCAAGCCTTTGTTTGGCAAGTTCTGTCATAGAATTGTAAATTTAGAATTTTCTATATTGTTTTTAGTAACCAAACAGAGGAATTATGTCCGTTTTTCCTAGTGGATCTGAACTGCTTGCGGTTTTGGAAAAGGAATCCAAATTACCTGGCACGGCTGTAAATTTGAGCCTACTCAGGCAATTCATTAAAGAAGCAACGCCAGAGCAGATTGCTCTTTGCCTAACAGTTTTAGATACCAAGCCAGATGTAAATTCACCCACCACCTTTGTCGCTATGTGCGGGGTAGCTGCTTCTGCCAACTTAGAAGTTTTTAAAAAAGCCGCAAACAGCAGCAACTGGCGAATAAGGGAAGCCGCGGTTTTTGGCTTGCAACATCTCGGTTTAAAAGATTCAGAAAAACTTTATTCCGTTTTTGATTCTTGGGAAAATGCAAATCTGCTGGAAAAAAGGTGCATAGCGGCAACGCTCTGCGAACCGGCTCTAATAAAAACAAAAGAAAATGCAGAAAAAATTTTAGGTATTCTCAAAGAATATATGGAAATTATAGAGTTAGAGAAAAATGTGAAAAGCGAGGAGTACAGGGTATTCAAAAAAGCTATGGGTTATTGCATAAGCGTAGCCATAGAAGCAAACCCAGAAAAGGGAAAAGAATATTTTGAAGAGTGGATGCGTTCTCCAAGCCTAGAAATTCGCTGGGTTTTGAGCGAAAACCTTAAACACGACCGGCTCCGTAAAATGGACTCCGAGTGGGTAGATGCCCAAATAGAATTCTTAAGCGATGTGGAATAGTTTCTATCTTCTGCATACTAGCGTTTGTAGCTCAGTTGGATAGAGTGGTG
>CAZIMU010000160.1:0-4391 GCA_964540355.1 uncultured Fibrobacteraceae bacterium
TTAAAAATATTTTGAACAAAACAATCCCTAATTGCGAGGTTCGGGCTTTTGGTAGTAGAGTTAATGGAACAAATAGGGAATATTCAGATTTGGATTTGGCGATTGTTGGAGAAAAAAGGCTTGGAATTTCTCTTCTTGGAGATGTGCAAGAAGCATTTATGGAATCTACCATTCCCTTTAGAGTTGATGTTTTGGACTATAACGCTGTTTCTGAAAAATTTCGGAAAATTATTGATGCGAAATATGAGTTAATATATTAACTTACTATATTTATACAATGGATAACAGCAACGACACAAACAATTCAAATATAGGGCGGCGTGATTTTATTAAATTGGTGGGTGCTGGTGCTGCACTTGCCGCTTTGAGCGGTTGCGGTTCAAAGGATTCTTCTTCTGCAAAGCATGGTGGTGAACCTACAGGTGAAATGACCTACAGAGTTGATCCAAAAAATGGGAACAAAGTTTCTCTTTTGGGCTATGGCTGTATGAGGTTCCCGCGTATGCCTAAATCGCAGGATTTATCCACAGAAAACAACCTTGACCAAGAAGCTATCAACAGATCCATAGACTACGCCATTGAGCATGGGGTGAATTATTTTGACACATCTCCGCTTTACTGCAAAGGTTTTTCCGAAAAAGCCACAGGCATTGCACTGAGCCGCCACCAGCGTGATAAATATTTTATAGCTACCAAAATGTCTAACCGCAACCAGCACAGCAGCCGCGAAGCATCGCTTGCTATGTATAAACGTTCCTTTGAAGATTTAAAAACCGATTATATAGATTATTATCTGGTTCACAATGTTGGCACTTTTGAAGCGTTGAAAGAACGCTATATAGATAATGGCATTATGGACTTTTTGCTAAAAGAGCGTGAGTCTGGGCGAATACGCAGCCTCGGTTGGTCTTTTCACGGAGATGGCGAATTTTTTGATTATATGGCGCTTAAATACCCTTGGGATTTTGTGATGATTCAGCTCAATTATTTTGACTGGGACATAATTGACTGGGACAAGAACGCTGGTGCAAGACGCACCAATGTGAGCGCAAAGCACCAGTACGATTTGCTCACAGAAAACAATATTCCAATTGTGATAATGGAACCGCTTTTGGGCGGTCGCTTGGCAAAACCGCATTACAAAGCACGTGCCTCTATGACTCAGTTAAATCCAGATGCGAGTGCGGCTTCTTGGGCATTTCGCTTTGCGGGAAGTTTCCCCAATGTGATTACCGTGTTAAGCGGAATGACATTTATGGAACACTTGCAAGACAATTTGCGCACCTATTCTCCGCTTGTGCCTTTGAACGAAAGCGAAAGGGACATGCTGTTAAAAGTTTCAAATGTTATGCTTGAATACAGGAACATAAATTGTACGCAGTGTCAGTATTGTATGCCCTGCCCTTATGGTCTTGACATTCCAGAAATAATCGCACACTACAACCGCTGCTTAAACGAAGGCAATTTCCCAGACGACAAGCAGAGCGAAGATTACAAAAGAGCGCGCCGTGCCTTCCTCGTTGGGCTAGACCGCAAAATTGATTCTGTGCGCCAGGCGAGTAGATGCACGGGTTGCAGAAAATGCGTTCCCAACTGCCCGCAAAATATACAAATTCCGCAAGAGATGCAGCGCATAGACAGATTTATAGAAAACTTGAAAACGGATATTATTTAGGGGCAATTTATGATACAACTATTTTGCTTTATCTCCATAACCTTGCTTTTCTTGGATTTTACTGGAAGCGTACACGCCTATTTGGGCTGGGTTGCAAAAATGCAATTTATTCCGGCAATTTTTGCTTCTCACATTGTTATTGCGCTTGCCATAATATTTCTAACCCTGCTTTTTGGGCGTTTTTATTGCGCTATGTTCTGCCCGCTTGGGATTTTCCAAGACATGGTTTCTTTTAAAACCAAATTTTCTTACAGCAAACCGCGCAAGGGGTTTGTGATTTTGCGTTATGTTTTGCTCGCAGGTTTTATAGCAACCGCATTTGCTGGCGGCGGTCTTATCTCTATGCTTGAACCTTATGCTGCTTTTGGAAGAATTGTCTCGCAAATTTTTGGACCCATTTACAAATTCGGAAACAATCTGTTAGCTTATTTTTCGGAACATATAGGTAGTTATGCCTTTTATTCTGTGGATGTATGGGTGAAAAGCGTGACCTCTTTGGTTCTTGCCATTTTAACTCTTGCAGGAGTATCTATTTTTGCATATAAAAGCGGGCGCGGATATTGCAACACAATTTGCCCCGTTGGTACCTTTCTCGGTTTGCTATCCAAATATTCCTTTGTAAAACTCCGCATAGACCTCTCCAAATGCAAGCATTGCGATTTATGTTCTAAAAAATGCAAATCATCTTGCATAGATACAGAAGAGGGAAAAATAGATTACACCCGTTGCATAGCTTGTTTAGACTGCGTAAAATCTTGCCCAGCAAAAGCCATTTCATATTCTAAGCCTTCAAAAAAAGTTGTGCAAAAAGAAGCGGAAATTTTAAGCGAAAGTGGTACCCAGCGGCGCAATCTTTTTGTTGGCATTGCGGCATTGAGTTGTGCCACAAAATTGCAAGCCAGTCACGGAGATGGAGGCTTAACCGAGTTAAAAGACAAGAAAATTCCAAACCGACAAAGACCGATAGTTCCGGCAGGTGCAGGCAGCTTCAAACATTTCCACGACCATTGCTTAGGTTGCCAGTTGTGCGCTTCTGTTTGCCCAAACGATGTGTTATCCAACAAGGCTCATGGAACCACAAAACCCAATATGTCTTATGAACGCGGCTATTGCAGGCCGGAATGTGTTAAATGCACCGAAGTTTGCCCAACTGGAGCGATAAAGCCCATCACAAGAGCCGAAAAATCTTCTATACAAATAGGCTGTGCTGTGTGGAACAAGGAAGTTTGCATTGTAAATACCGATAAAGTTGCTTGCGATTTATGCTCGCGCAAATGCCCAAATGCCGCAATAGCTATGATACCCCCAAGCGCAGATGCCCCCCCAGATGCTCCCAAAATCCCGATGATAGACACCAACCGTTGCATAGGCTGCGGTGCCTGCGAGCATTTATGCCCCGCCCGCCCGCATAGCGCAATTGTTGTGGAAGGGGTTGAGGTGCATAGGGTGGTTTAAAAATATTTATATTACTATTGTAAAACCTAATAATAGGAGTTTTCTATGAAAATAGTCTCAAAAATCACATTGGTGGCAACCTTCGGTCTTGCCTTGGCATTCACCTTCTCTTGCTCTTCAAATGACAGCGATGATTCTTTTAACGAGAACTCGCCAATTTCTGGTTATACTGGCAGTGGAGTTATAAAAATAGAGTTAGATGATGAGTCTTTAATAAATGCAGGAAGCGTGACGAATGGCGTTGTGAAATTGGAATTACCTAGTAATATCTCTGATGAACATTTAAGTGGATTTTTTGATGAAGGTGATTTGGATGAAGAAGAAATTGCAGACTATTGTACTAATTATTCCAAAGACATTAAAGTTGCTTGGGGAGATTTTGTATTAACCAATAGCCAAGGAGAATATATTGGAGATTTGGACATTTACTACGGAGACGAACAGATTGAGGAAAGTATTTTTTATTTGTATTTCTCAAAAGCAGGAAAAATAACTTGTAATTTCGAAAACGAAGAAATATGCAACATAGATGCCAAAACTGGTTGGAACAAAGTGTATTACCATAAAAGTCACAATTTCAGCAAAGGCACAAATTCAATGGAAATGAGCACAAAGAATATTCTAACAAAAGAAAAGTATTTGAAGTGGGAACTCAAAAATTAAGTTCTATACAAAGGTCTTTTCCTGCAAAGCTCCAAAATACCTTCCCTAATGCTTTTCAGCTTTGCTTCGTCTTTGTGATTTTCAATAGCCTGCGCAATAGCTTTTGCAACTGCTTTGGTATCTTCTATATCAAAGCCTCTGGTTGTGATAGCCGCCGTTCCCAAGCGAACCCCAGACGGATCCATTGGTTTGCGTGGATCAAAAGGAATGGTTGAACGGCTCGAAGAAATGCCAACCAAATCCAAAACCTGTTCAGCTTCTTTACCAGAAATTCCTTTGCTAGTTACGTCCACAACCATAAGGTGATTATCTGTACCATCGGAAATTATTTTGAAACCTGCCGACATAAGTTCTGCTGCCATTGCACGTGCATTTTCTATAACATTCTTTGCATAAGTTTGAAATTCTGGCAGCAATGCCTCTTCAAAAGTCACGGCTTTTGCCGCAGTTGAATGATCGTGAGGACCTCCTTGCATACCGGGGAACACGGATTTGTCTATGGCTTTTGCATAAGCCTCTTTGCACATTATTATTGCGCCACGTGGGCCTCTCAGGGTTTTGTGGGTTGTGGTGCTCACAATATCAAAATAAGGAATGG
>CAZIMU010000161.1:0-4373 GCA_964540355.1 uncultured Fibrobacteraceae bacterium
TGGAGATAAATGTAAAATCCATGGAAAAACCCCTGCACAGCGGGGTTTGGAGCGGACCAATCCCAGATGCCGCTCAAGGGCTTTCTCACATACTCGCCTCTTTAACAGACAAAAACGGAAAATTAAAAATCAAATTCCCAAAAATGCCGCCTGTGCCAAAAGATGTTTTAGAAGCATCCAAACTATATGGCTACAAAGAACTGAAAAAGGAATGTGCGCTACAAAACTCCCTGAAATTGCTCGTAAAAGAAAAAGACATCCTAAAATCAATATGGAGAGAACCCAGCATAACGGTAACCGCAATGGAAGCCGGAAACAGAAAAAATGCAGGCAATGTTCTGCAAAACTGCGCTTGGGCAAGGGTAAGCATAAGAATTCCGCCCGGAATGAATGTAAAAAAAGTTTTGGACTGCGCAAAGAAACACATAAAAGTCTCTTGCCCCTGGGGTTTAAATCTTTCAATTAAAACCGAAGGCGGAAGCGCAGAGCCTTGGGAAACAAAAACCGAACACTTGTTTTTCAAAAAAATGCTAACAGCTCTGGAAAAGGAATATGGCGAAAAACCAATTCTCAAAGGTTGCGGAGCCTCAATACCTATGGTTCCTGCCATGAGCAAGGCTTTTAAGGGTATGCCAATTCTGCTCACAGGAGTGAGCGACCCCAAAACCTATGCCCACGGAGAAAACGAAAGCGTATCGCTTGATGTTTTTAAAAAGGCAATTTTGAGCGAAGCTCTTTTTTTAATGCTTTTGTCTAAATAAAAAGTCTGCCGCACCTATAAGGCTAATTATCAAATTAGCCATATAAGCCAAAAGTTGCGTTATAACCGCTTCCATTGAACCAACCCCAACTCTTGCAAAAAGAGACTGAGCCATAAATTCCCTAGGCCCAAATCCGCCTATTGAAATTGGCAAAGCACTCACTATGGCCACAAGGGGTATGTAATAGAAATACCAGCTAACAGCAATATCTATCCCTATGCTCAAAGCGCAAAAATAATGGGATAAAACCCTTAGACCCTGAGTTACCGTAGAGAGCAAAAAAAGCTGTGAAAAAAGTTTATTTGTTCTAAAAGCCTGAAACCGCCTATGCAGGTGCAAAACGCGCTCGCCCAAAAAAGAGAGGGCTTTCCCAAAAATCAAATATCCAATCCTACGGCTAAAAAGCACACCTATTGCAAAGGAAAACCCAATAAAAATGAGCAAAGAGGGCAAAAGGAAGTATTTCTGGTTAGGGTCTCTCCAAAAAAACGCAAAACCCACACTAAGCGCAAAAGCGCACAAAATATAAAGTCCGCAAAGCCTGTCCAAAAGTGTGGCAGAAATTGCCGCCCCAACCGTTTCCTCTGAATTTTGATTTATATCGTATATCTTTTTTAGATCGCCACCAACATTGCCGGGCATAAAATTATTGAAAAAGGAACCTACGAAATAAAACCTTAGCAAATTTACATAAGTCATTTTAACGTTTTGAGTTGCGAGAAGCAGCTTCCATTGAAAACAACCGGAAAAATACGATAAAAATATGCAAAATAGGGCAAAAACCAAATATTTGTAATCTATGTTTCGCATTATAATAGAAAAATTATAGGAATTTATCCCTGGAGTGGAAGCTATGCTTTCCCAAACAAAAAAGCAAAGCACCGCCGAAACCAGCAATTTAATTAGAAATATCGCAAAGCTTTTCATACCACCGAAAGGGATAATTTAGAAATATTTGACTAACTTTCTTTGGGATATGGGACATGGGATAAGAAAAATCATGTCCCTAGTCCCTGGTCCCTTGTCCCAAGCACTTAAATATGAGCCTACTAAATCTACTAAATCAAAGATTGCATCAAAAACAAGGTCTCTTTTGCCGAGTTTCCCCAGTCAAAGGAACCTGCATAACTACGAGCCTCACTCTCCATTTTATTCCTCAAAACAGCGTTATCGCACAAAATTTCCATTTTTTTTGCACAATCAGCCGCATCTCCCTCTTTAAAAAGCAAACCGGTTATGCCATCTTTAACGCTATCGCAAAGCCCAGACACATTGCTCGCTATGCTCGCTGTTCCACAAGCCGCAGCCTCAATAACGGTTAAACCCCAGCCCTCTTTGTAGCTGGTTTGCAAAAGCCCAAGAGCCTTGCTCATAAGCTCCATCTTTTCTTGTGCCTCTACCACGCCCAAAAACTCTACCTTGCCCTCCAAACCCCATTCCTTTGCCTTTCCCTTCATTCTTGGCTCTTCGGGGCCAGAACCTGCAAAATAGAGCTTAACATCGGGGTGCTTTTTGGAAAAAATCTTGAACGCTTTAAAGGCTACCCACACGCCCTTATATTTTCTAAATCTCCCTAACCATAGGAAATACAATGACTTATCTCTAATCTTCTCCACATCCAAATACTCGGTTTCTGTACCATTGTAAATAACGGAAATCTTTTCCTTTGCTATTCCAAGTTCGCAAAGCTCCTTTTTCGCGCTTGGGCTAACGGCAGCAAAATGGCATTTTCTGTAAACGCGAGGAATGAGCCTCTCCCCAAGCCACACGGCAAAAGCAATGGGAAAAGAGGTCTCTCTGAATATACTAGATTTCCATAAGTGGTGAATTTGTATCAACTTAGGGATTTTTGTTATATAAGGGGAGAATAAGGGCAGCTTGTTCAAATCTTCAACGACAATATCCGGGTTTAGCTCTTTTATGAGTTTTGGAACCTTTAAAAAAACGTTTAATTGGAAAAAAGTATCTGAACCGCAGCGGACAACCCTAATTCCATCTATGGTCTCAATGTCTGCCGCACCTCTGTAGCTGGTTGTAAACAGAACAACCTCATGACCTAATTCCGCAAGTTTGCCAAAAATCCTGTGCAAATGCACCTCTGCCCCTCCAGCCAAAGGATGAGTTTTATCTCGGTAATTCAAAACCAATATTTTCAACTCTTCCTCCCAATAGCCCCTATGCACACTTGTGTGTAACTACTTATTCCACAACTACTTATAAAATCTAGTAATCTATCTTTCAATTTTTGATAGGTTGTTCCCTGCAAGGGATATTTTGGCAGTTCAAGGCCTAGTTTAAAGCCAATTTCCCTAAAAATGCGGTAAATCAAATTTGGTCTCATCCAGTCACCATAAGAATAAACAACCTCCAAATCTGCGTTTTTCATGAGTTTTTTCAGTTGTGGCATAGTGAACTCCGTTTCCCACCCCGCAAACCATTTATCGAAGGCTATTAAAATATGCTTTAATAGCGTGTAAAGGTGAAAGGTCTGAGGCACGTCACAGAGGCAAAAACCGCCTTTTTTGAGCAAACGGGCGTTTTCTTTGAGCAATGGCAGAGGGTCTTTGAAATGCTCTGCCAAGCCCTGGTGAAAAACAATATCAAAGGTTTCGCTTGGAAAAGGCGAATTAAAGGCATTTCCCTGAACCAAATGCAGATTTCCCTGAGCCTGAGCCACAAGAGAACTTGCTATTTTCAAAGATTCCTCAGAATAATCCAAAATATAAACCTGGGCACCAGCACTGGCTAAAGCCAAGCTATCCCTGCCAGTACCAGCTCCTACTTCCAAAATACGAAGCCCTTTCACAGAACCTTGGCTCAAAATGGCTTTAAGCACAGAAGGAGAAGACGGATACACTTTATCCAAATCTTTCTTTTTGCCCCAAAACTTATTCCAAACTGAAACTGAAGGTTCTTTTATCATTGTAAAGCTAAAAATAAATTTTTTTTTGTCCTTTTGGTTCATTTTTATATATTTTTCTAAATTACTTGCATTTAATTGCTGGGTAGCAGTGCATATAGACTCGACCGATGCCACATTAAAGCGATATCTTGATGATATTCGCAGAACCTCTCCCTTGTCAAGAGAAGAGGAAGCTTGGTTATTTGAAAATAAAAACAACCCCATAGCAAGGCAAAAAATAGTGGATGCCAATATGCGTTTTGTGCTAAAGGTGGCAATTCAGTATAGAGGCTGCCCCATTCCCTTGCCAGATTTGGTTAGCGAAGGCGCAATGGGCCTAATTCGCGCAATAGAGTCTTTTGACAGCACAAGGGGCTTAAAATTCATAAGCTACGGGGTATGGTGGATTAAAGCCTATATAACAAGGGCCATAAACGAGCAGGGAAATTTGGTTCGTCTGCCGGCAAACCAGCATTTGCGTATTCGCAAAGGGTTAAAAAAGCAGGCTAAGGGGCAAGAGGTTAGCGAACAGGTTATGGATCTAATTCAGCTTGGGCAAAAAGGGGTTAGCATAGATAGCCCGCTCAATGTGGATAGCAAATCCTCTTACGCGGAATCCCTGCCAGATGCCACAGCCGCAGACCCGGAATCTAGTTCTGAAATTCAAGCCATAGAAGATGGCATTAGAGATATATTGAAAGCCTTGCCTG
>CAZIMU010000162.1:0-4353 GCA_964540355.1 uncultured Fibrobacteraceae bacterium
GTGAAAAAAGTTTGGAGCTAATTGAAATATCGAGAAATAGAAAATCCAAAATAAGTTGCGATGTTGGAATTTATCACCTTTTATTTGACGATTCCAGTTTAGTGGAACTTTCTTCTGAATACAGTTTTTCCTCTCCGCTCAGAACAGAAAAAGACAAGGAAGCCTTGTGGAAAGGGCTTTTAGACGGCAATGTGCAGCATATAAGCTGCAACCATTTTCCGGTGCGCAAGCAAGACAAGCAAACAAATTTTGAAGATGCAATCCCAGGTGCGGTTTCTTTGGAAATAGCCCTTTCTGCTCTGTGGCACATCACTGAGCAAAAAACTGGAGGGCACCCTGAACGTTTGCTGGATTGGCTGAATGCAGGTGTTTTGGAGCAGGGAAAGCCCGCGAATTTAATCCTTTTTAATCCCGATTTGGAATGGGAAGTTAGTGAAAATACCTTTGCCGGTTCGGTGTGCAATTCTCCTCTTGTTGGGCAAACCTTGAAGGGGAAAATTGTTGGAACTTATTTGGGAGCGGAGTGGCGGGAACAATCTATAAACTAGAACAATTCGAAGTTCCGTTCACGCAAAAGAACGCTATTCCTCAAGTGGTGGAAAAAATCTTGGGGAAAAAGGTTTTCAATGTACATATAGAGCGGCTTGCCCTTGACTATCGGAGAAAGGGAAATCCGCATTATGTTTGCAATGCCGCTTATAGTTTAGAGAAAGATTCGGACGAAGTTCCGCAAAATTTTAGCACAAAAACATTGCTCGAAAAATACAATAAAAATAAATCTATGCCAAGCGATGTTTCCGTTGTTGGTGCTGGACCTGCGGGTTTGTGGGCTACTTATGCTTTGTTGTTGAATGGGCACAAGGTGAATTTATATGAGCAAGGAAAGCCAGTTGAAGAGAGGTTCAGGGATATTCGCAGATTTTTAAAGGGTGGAATTTTTTTGGAGAATTCAAATATATTTTTTGGAGAAGGTGGGGCAGGGGCTTTTTCTGATGGAAAGTTAAACACGAGAAGCCGTACGGAATTTTCGCAGGCTGTTTTAGGCGATTTGATAAGTTTGGGTGCAAGCGAAGAAATAGCGTATTTGTCTAAGCCTCATATTGGCACAGACCAGTTGCAGTTTTTGATAAAAAAAATGAGAAAGCAAATTTTGGAATTGGGTGGGAAAATTTATTTTGAAAGTTGTTTGCAAGATATTTCTGTGCGCGATAATTGCCTGAATTCAATTTGCATAAATGATAAATGGCAGCCTTGCGAAGCACTTGTACTCGCAAGCGGACATTCTGCGAGAAACATATACGATATGCTTTTTGCGCACGGCATTGCTTTGGAGGGTAAATCTTTTGCAGTTGGAGCGCGAATTGAACATCCACAGAGTTTTATAAATGAAACTCGCTTTGGCAGGGGAGTGGATTATAAATTAACAGGAGCCGCAGATTACACGCTCACAGGAAAAACCGCATATAGTTTTTGCATGTGCCCAGGCGGTGTGGTTGTGCCTTGCGCATCGGAAAAAGGCGGGGTTGCAACTAACGGAATGAGTTATAGCCGCCGCAACAGCCCTTATGCAAATTCAGCTTTAATTGTTCCATACAAAGTGGATAAGAGCGATGTGAAAAGCGGGATTGCTTTTCAAAGAGAATTAGAACAAAAAGCCTTTGAAATGACTGGGAAAAATTACTCAGTTCCAAAGCAAAGAGCAGAAGATTTTTTGGCAAAAAAAGGCGGGGTTTTGTGGGATTTAATGCCGGAGAACATAAGCACAAGTTTAGAAACGGCTCTTTATGAATTTGAAAATAAAATGCCGGGTTTCATAAAAAACGGTTTATTGCTCGCACCGGAAACTAGGACATCTTCGCCTCTTAGAATTGTTCGTAAAGAGAGTGGTGAATCTGTGTCTGTTGCTGGCATTTATCCAGTTGGAGAAGGGGCAGGTTACGCAGGTGGAATTTTAACGAGCGCAGCAGATGGGGTTGGACTAACATTTACTATGTTATGAAAATGAAAATTTTTTGGCATATACTAAAATTAGCCATAGACACTCAAATAAAATTGCTGGAAGTGCAAAAAGAGAACAGGGAATTAAAGCAGAAAATAGAAGATATAAGGATAATAGACCGTGCAAAATGCGTACTCATATCCCGCCTGAATTTAAGCGAGGAAGAGGCTCACAGAGCCATAGAAAAACAGGCTATGGATATGCGCGCTTCAAAAAGAACAATAGCAGAGGGTATATTGAAAACTTATGAAGGGTAGCTTCGACTACGCTCAACTACCGCCCAGGCTTTTCGCCATTTTTCGCCTCTCCACCGCAAATACAAAAATAATGGGAACAGAGTCCATATAAGCACTGTTAAAGCCCAGGTTTCTATAACTCCGATTTTTAGAATATTAAAAAATACCCAAGCGATAATTGTTAGCAACCAATGCAGTCCGCTCGTTATGCACATAACCGCAAGCGTGTCGCCTGTGCCTCTCAGTGCCCCAGCGTAAACAGTCATAACGGTTTCCACCGTAACATAAATAGCAGCGAGGCGAATCATATTTACGGCAAGATTTTTTGATTCCGGCCATTCCGGGGTTATGATATGCGGTTTAAAAATATTTACCAAAATTTCCGGTATGCCAACGAATAGCGAAATTATAAATACAGAATATAAAACTCCTATTTTTAATCCTGAACGTGCTGTGCGGTTTACAGAAGCAAAATCCCTAGCTCCTACATATTTTCCCACCAAACTAGTTGCTCCTATTTCTAGCCCTATCAAAGGCACAAAAGATACCATATCCCAACTGAATGTTATACTTGTGGCAGTCGCGGCTACAACTCCCTGAGAATCAAATACGAGTATCAAAATTTGAAATGCAAGCATATTCAAAAATATTTCAGAGCCAGAGGGCAAGCCTTTTTTTATGAGGGTAGATGATATTCTTTTGCTGAAACGCCAGCATTTATGTGTGGAATAATTCTCTCTATATTCTCTGCTGAAAAATTTTGAAAGCAAAAGGCAAAGGGCACTGAAACTGCCAGTTATAATAGCTATAGGCGCACCGATAATGCCTAGAGCTGGAAACCCTAATTTGCCGAATGTGAAAGCATAGCTTAAAAACAAAGTTACCGCAAGGCCTGTTAGAGTTGCCGCCATCACAATGCGCGTTTTTCCAAGCCCTATAAAGAAACATGAGAAAGCATGCCTTAGCATTGTGATTATTGAGCCGTAAATTAAAATATCGTAATATTTTATTTGCAATATGCTTTGCTCTGCGGGGACATTGAAGGAGTTTAAAAATAAATGCGAAGGGTGCATAAGAGCAATGGCAAGAGGGTAGCTGCACATTGCCATAATGATGGCTTGCACAAGCACAAGCGAGCATCTGGCTGTTTTTTTTGCACCTAAATTTTGTGCCACCATTGCGGTGGAATAACCGATAACCCCGTTGAAAAACACTATCGTCACCATTTCCATTATTCCGCCTGTTAAAGCGGCATTCATGTAATCTGGTCCCAGCTTAGACAAAAAAAGGCGGTTTATGAAAACCAAAAAAGTATCAAAAGACATGGACATCACCATTGGCAGTGACACGCCAAGCATCTCTTGCACCCCGCCTTTTTTCGGATTGTCGCTGAAAAATTTCATTGTTAGGCAAAATGTAGAAAAATTTTCTATCTTAGTAGCAAATCTTTAAAAAAGGTTAAATATGTCTAAAAAGTCCAAAAAATTTGAAATATTCATTTCGTATAGGCGAAAGGGCGGATACGATACAGCCAAACTAATTTACGATAGGCTAAGGATGGATGGCTATTCCGTTTCTTTTGACATAGATACTTTGGTAAATGGAAATTTTGATGTTGAACTTGAACAAAGGGTAAATGACTGCAAAGATTTTTTGCTTGTATTAAGCCCAGGAATTTTTGACAGATTTTTTGTCTCTAACGAAGATTACGACCCAGAAAATGATTGGGTTCGCCGTGAAATATCTTGTGCTCTTAAAACTAATAAAAATATAGTTCCACTCGCATTGGAGGGATTTGTTTTCCCTAAATCTCTGCCACCAGAAGTTAAAGACATAAAAAATAAAAATGCCATAGACCTTTATCCAAAATATTTTGAAGCCGCTTATGAAAAAATGAAGTCTTTTTTAATTTCAAAACCGAGCTGGATTGTTAGGCATAAAAAGAAGATTATTTCTTGTGCCGTCATAATGCTTTTGATGTTTGTTGCTTCTTTATATTTTGCAATATCCGAAAGAGACTTGGAATTGCAAGAAGTAAAAACAGCAATAGAAATCGAGAAAAAGTATGTACTAGACTCCATACAGCAGGCGAGAGAGCAACGGAGGAAGGAAAGGACT
>CAZIMU010000163.1:0-4351 GCA_964540355.1 uncultured Fibrobacteraceae bacterium
ATTATAGAATTCAAAGATGGTTTTTCTCCTTATGGTTATAGCGTTTGGGATGCTGTTGCTGGTACTTTAGGTGGTTTTTACGCTATGGGAAAAATGTATATCCCTGCTATGCAATATGTTGATTATAAATTTACATACTGGCCAAATTCAAGTGGGTATTGGGACTGGCATAAAAAAAAGAAAGAAACGGGCATTTGGTTTGATGATTATTATGGAGGAAATCAGAGTCACTGGCTTTCCTTTAAGATTGCCAAAATGCTACCAGAGAATGACTATTATCCTGAATGGCTTGCTCTTGCCTTTGGTTGGGGATTGTATGATGCGTATGTTGGCGATAATATTGGATGGGATAAAATTCGTTATGACTATTATATTTCCCTTGATTATGATTTTAATGCAATTTTTCACCCTCAAAAAACTTGGAGCAAGAACTTAATAACGATTTTGAACCATATAAAATTCCCTGCGCCTGCCATTCGCCTGCATCCAAATGCTAAATTTTTTCCTTTGCACCCTTGGCAAGGGTTTTATGTGTCTTTTTAATTTCCTACATTGTAAAAAATGGAGAGCATAAAATATAACGAGCAAGGTTTGGTTCCCGCCATTGTGCAACACGCACAAGACGGCACAGTGCTTATGATGGCTTGGATGAACGAAGAAGCCTTGAAACTAACTCTGGAAAAGGGCGAAATGGTGTTTTGGAGCCGTAGCAGGGGAGAGCTTTGGCACAAGGGAGCCACTAGCGGGAATTTTTTAAAGGTGGCAAGCTGGTCACCGGATTGCGATTTTGATTGTCTTTTGTTCAAGGTTTTACCCCAAGGAAATGGAGTGGCCTGCCATACAGGCAAAAAGAGCTGCTTTTTTCTATTCCAAGATGTACCATAATTGTAAATAAAATGTATATTATATTTATGAGTGCTAAATCAATTTTTAGAACAGCATTAGTGGCAATCGTTGCCTTATTTTCAAGTGCAATAGCGCAATCTGGGAACGCCAATTACACGGAAAATTTAACGGGCTTAGGTAGCAATAAAACTTTGGATATGGTGTACGTAAAGGGCGGAAAGTACAAAAGAGGATGTTCTGCCACAGACAACGCCTGCGAAGATACAGAAAAACCAGCGCACGACGTAACTCTCAGTGATTTTTACATTGGCAAATACGAAGTGACTAACGCCCAATGGAAGGCTGTGATGGGTGATAATACCGCTGCCGACAACAAACCTAAAACGAGTATGAAATGGTATGACGCTGTTGCGTTTACATGTAAATTAAAGGAAAAGACCAAAAAGAATTATCGTTTAGTGACCGATGCCGAATTTGAATATGCAGCTCGAGGCGGGGCTCAGAGCAAAGGATACCTCTATTCTGGCAGCAATAACGCAAGCGATGTGGCTTGGAATTCTACTAACTCAAATGCTCTCAAAGATGTAGGAGGAAAAACAGCCAACGAACTCGGCATATACGATATGAGCGGCAATGCGTATGAATTCACGTATGACAGTTGGGGAACTTACCGC
Source organism: uncultured Fibrobacteraceae bacterium (assembly GCA_964540355.1). Taxonomy (GTDB): domain Bacteria; phylum Fibrobacterota; class Fibrobacteria; order Fibrobacterales; family Fibrobacteraceae; genus Fibrimonas. Next base: position 1,521 of record CAZIMU010000163.1, read on the forward strand.
AGTGACGGTGCGGCACTTACAAATCCCGTAGATCACCCCGATCTTTATTCCACAAAGGTACGCCGCGGCGGCAGTTATAACCAGCCGGTATCGAAAGGTCGCGTTTCCGCACGTGAGAGGCGTTCAAGCAAGAGCAATGATGCTGCCACAGGATTTCGTTTGGCTCTTTCCGTTTCCGATACTGACCCAGCCGCCAAAGTGGATCCTTGCGATATACACGAACCTCAACCAATGGGCGGCACAATAGGTTTTCGCGATGAGAGGTTGATAACGGCAGGCGATGAAGTGTGGTCAGATGATTCAGAGGGCTATATGTTGGTGATCAAAGACAACGGCGTGGCGGCAATAAGCGGACCGGGTGGCTCAATCTCTGGCGAGTGGTACACAATTAACAGTTTCTCTCTGAAAATCGTTTCAACTACTTCCCCAAAAACCACAACATCTTACCCGTATTATATGATCACGCCAAACTTGATTACGTTGATAGGCGATAAAGGCATTGGAGAAGGTCCATTTGGGAGATTTATTCGTAAGAAGATTTCCGAGGTTTCAAATCCTCCCACAGCTCCTAATATTCCAAATCCAACTCCGCTCTCGGAATTGACCAAGGGAATCGCTAGCATAGATATGGCTAATCCACCCACAGACGGACGTGACCAACGGCTAATAGAGGGGAAGGATTACGCATGGATACAAGACAACGTAGCTTTGAACTTTGGCGGTACGCATAGATACCGCAAGGATTTTGACTCGGAATCATCTATGAGGTTCCTAGTTTGGGACGGTTCAAATGGGTCGTCAGTTTTGTTAGCGACAGGTCCGTGGTTTACTGTTGATAACACATTTTTGCGAGTTAAAGATCCCAATAAAGCCACTTATGATTATCTATACGCCGTTTCTGCTGATGGCAAGAACCTATATCACATAACATTCCAGCCAAATGAACTAGGCGATTTCAGAACGTTCACAAAGATAAGTGCGAGCAGTGTTCCGCAGTGGAAAGAACCGACTTCCAATACTACCATCAATCAGGGTGCTTCAACTTATATCCCACCGGTAGCAGCTCCTTCTTCGTCTTCAAAGGCATTAAGTTCGTCTTCAGCAATGGTATCTAGCTCATCTTCTTCAAGGGCATCTAGCTCATCTTCTTCAAGGGTATCCAGTTCATCGACTGAAACCACACCAATTTTGTCTCATTTTGTCAGTAGCAATCAGGCTGCAAAAATAAAAAATGGTGTAAATTTTCAGGTTGTAAATGGCGCAACGGTTGAAATTTATGGTATCAAAGGAAATTTAATAAATAGGCAGAATTATAAGGCTGGAGTGCATAACCTTTCTCTGGCAAATTTGCCAAATGGGATATACCTAGTTAAGGTGCGGTTTGAAAGTGATGTGAAGATATTGCGAGTGCCTGTGATGTAAGCTCAAAAATGACAAATCTTTGACATAGATTCAAGATTTTGTCTCAAAAATTTGTTTTTTTAGTCGGAAAAATGTTTCTTTTTCTAAAAAAAATGTATATTTATAGAGAGTTTTTTTGAGGTATTTATGGTAAAAAAAATAATTGCTCTTGGCTTTTGCGCTGTGGCGTTAATAGCTTGTGGTGAAAGTAAATTAGACCCAACAAATCCAGAATCCATAAGAAGGCATTATGCCAAAATGGACCCGCCTGTTCAAATGAGCAACGACAAATTTGTCTCTTATGCGCTAAAAGAAGACATTACCAATATGGATATGTTTTTGACTTGCAGCAAAGACTACCTAAACACTCCAAACGGTAGCGGAAACACTGCACTCTCTGTGGCAGTGAACAAAAGGAAAACCGCTGTTGTAAAATACCTCTTAGATAAAGGTGCAGATATCAGCATAAAAAGCGACCAGCTTGGCTTAACCCCACTTGAAGATGCCGCAACACGTGAAGATTCCACCGTAAACGGAATTTTCTCTATGCTCATAGAAGCTCAAAAGAAAAAAGACCCTGAGCTACACAATATAGGTGCCGCTTTGCACATGGCTTCTCGCTATGGTGCTCTTAAGAATGTGCAATTTCTCATTGAAAACGGCGTAAACCCAAATGCAAAGAGCTTAGAAGGCTTAACTCCGCTTCACGAGGCGGCAAAAGAGGGTAGAAAGGCTGTGGTTGAATATTTGCTCTCAAAAAAAGTAGAAGTGAACCCAAAAGATAAAGACGGTTATACTCCAACAGATTGGGCAGAGGCAATGGGTTCTGGTTCAACATTCCCCGAAGTTGCTAAGGTTCTAATAAAAGCTGGTGGCAAGCATACACCTGAATGGCGCAATGCTTTTTAGTGTAGCCTAAAATTTTCAGCATTTCTTTTTAATTTCTTTGTCCCCGCTCGCCAAAGCGGGGTTTCTTTTATTGTTCTCTTTTTCCATTCACTTTCTTCAAAAGCAAAATAAGGTTCTGTTTCTGCCAAATGCCTTGCATTATAAGGGCAAACTCTCTGGCAAATATCACAACCAAAAATACTGTGTTTTGCCCACTCTTTTTGTTCTTCGCTGAACTCGCCTTTATGTTCAATAGTTAAATAGCTTGCGCATTTGCGAGCATCCAAAAAACCATCTTCTGTTAGAGCTTTGTTGGGGCAGGCATCTATGCACTTTCTGCATTTGATACAGGATATGGGGTATGGAGTATGGGGTATGGGGTTTAAATCATTTTTGTTCAACAATACTCCCCCTATAAAAAATGCACTGCCGAATTTTGGATTTATTAGCATAGTGTTTTTGCCTATAAAACCAAGCCCTGCCATTACCGCAAGCTCTCTTTCTGCAATGGGCAAGGAATCCACAAATGCTTGCCCTTCAAC
>CAZIMU010000164.1:0-4339 GCA_964540355.1 uncultured Fibrobacteraceae bacterium
TGCAAAAAATAGTGCTCAATATGGCACTTGGTCACGAGAAGATAAACAAAGACCGTAAAATAGTGGACGAGGCTATAAACGTTCTCACCGCAATCACTGGTCAAAAGGCGGTGGCAACCAAGGCAAAAGCCGCTATAGCGAATTTCAAGCTGCGCGAAGGGATGAACATAGGCGCAAAGGTAACTTTGCACGGCGAAAATATGTGGGATTTTTTGTTTCGCTTGATAAACATCGCTTTGCCTCGTGTTCGCGATTTTCGTGGTATTCCGCACAGAGGCTTTGATGGACACGGCAACTACTCGCTTGGCTTGAAAGAGCAAACAGTTTTTGCAGAAATAGATATAGATAAAGTAACCCAAACACTTGGGATGGATATTATTTTTGTGACTTCGGCAAGAACAGACGAAGAAGGGCGTGCCCTTTTGGAAACTTTGGGACTACCGTTCCGCAAGCAAGAAGTTAAACAAGAAGTTAAACAAGGTGCAAAACATTAAGGGATTTTTATGGCAAGCAAAAGAATGATAGAAAAATGCAAGAGAACGCCGAAATTCGGAGTGCGTTCTTATAACCGCTGCAATAGGTGCGGAAGGCCCCACGCCTTTATGCGGCGTTTTGGGCTTTGCAGAATTTGTTTCCGCGAAATGGCACTCGCTGGTGAAATACCCGGCATAACCAAATCATCTTGGTAGGCAGGAGGAGAATATGTCAGGAATAACAGATCCAATAGCCGATATGCTCACTCGCATACGCAATGCCTGCGCCGCAAGGCTGCCCGTGGTGAATGTACCCGCGAGCAATTTGAAACAGGAAATAGCAAGAGTATTGAAAGAGAAAGGCTTTATTAAAAAATATGTTGTTGTTGAAGATGGCAAGCAGGGCATAATAAAAATGCTGCTCCGCTACACAGATGGCGTTCCGGCAATACAAGGAATACAGCGCGTTAGCCGCCCAGGTCTGCGCCGCTACTCCAATGTGGAAACGCTCCCCAGGGTGCTCAACGGTCTTGGATATGCTATTCTCTCAACCTCTCAAGGTGTAATGACAGATCACGAAGCTCGCAAACAAAAAGTTGGCGGCGAAGTTCTCTGCAAGGTTTGGTAGGTAAAAGATGTCTAGGATAGGAAAAAAAATAATAACCATTCCCGAAAAGGTGGAAGTTTCCATCGAAGGCAAACGTGTGAGCGTTAAAGGGCCTAAAGGTACTCTTTCGCTTGTTTTGCACGAAGTTGTTTCCATTGAAAAAACCGCTGGTGGTCTGGAGATAAAGAGACCAGACGATCAAAAATTCTCGCGCTCAATTCATGGCACAAGCCGTGCTTTAATTGCGAATATGGTGGAAGGCGTTAGCAAGGGTTTTCAAAAAACACTTGAGATTACCGGCGTGGGTTACCGCGCAGAGCAAAAAGGCAAAGATTTGAATCTTGTGCTAGGTTTTTCTCATCCTGTGGAATACAAAGCTCCAGAAGGCATAACGCTCACTGCAAGTGATGATAAACTCAAAATTGTGATTAGTGGAATAGATAAGCAAAAAGTTGGGCAGGTTGCAGCAGAAATACGCAAATACCGCGAGCCAGAACCTTACAAAGGCAAAGGCATTCGCTATTCCGGTGAGCGCATTCTCCGCAAGCAGGGCAAAAAGACAGGAAAGTAGGTAAAATATGTTTGATGTAGCTAAAAAAAGACTGGACTCAAGGATTGCGCGTCATGCTAGAGTGCGCAAAAAAATAATTGGCACGGCTCAGTGCCCACGTCTTGCCGTGCGCCGTTCACTAAAGTATATGATTGCACAGATCATAGACGATACAAAGCATATTTCTGTATTGCAGTTCTCTACTGGCTCAAAAAAATTTCAGAGCGAGTTTGGAAAATTGACAAAAGTGGAGCAGAGCCGCAAACTTGGTGCAAAAATTGCAGAGGCGGCAAAAGCCAAAGGCATTGAAGCAGTTGTTTTTGATCGTGGCGGTCATATTTATCATGGTCGTGTGCAGGCTCTCGCAGAGGGCGCACGTGAAGGCGGAATTAAATTTTAATAAGAGGTATGGTTTTGGCAAACGAAACACAATATTCGGAATTTGAAGAGAAAACGGTGGCAGTTAACCGCTGCGCAAAGGTGGTTAAGGGTGGCCGTCGCTTTTCTTTGAGCGCGCTTGTGGTTGTTGGCAACCGCAACGGAAAAATAGGCGTTGGCATTGGCAAGGCAAAAGAGAGCGCAGAAGCTGTTCGCAAAGCGAGCGAGAGTGCGCGCCGCAACCTTGTGGAAGTTAATCTTCACAATGGCACCATTCCTCACGAAGTTATGGTTAAATTTGGAGCAACCCGCATGTTGCTTATGCCTGCGGCACCTGGTACTGGCGTTATAGCTGGTGCGGCTGCTCGTGCGGTTTTGGAGCTTGCTGGTGTTCACAATATTTTAACAAAAGCCTTTGGCTCCTCCAATCCGCACACCGTTGTCCGTGCTTGCATAGAAGGTTTAACGGTTCAAAGGAGCAAAAAGCAGTTTGCCGCCTTGCGCGGCGGGGTGGGTGCTTAATGTCTAAGCAAGTCGCTAATCAAAAAATCGTTACCGAGCAACTGAATGCTTTGAATACTTTGCGTGGAAAAAAAATTGTTGTTACGCAAGTGGTTGGCACAGTTCGTTCATTGCCTATTCACAAAGACAATTTAAAATCTTTGGGATTAAGGGGAATTGGCAAAAAAAAGGAGCATCTTCTAAATTCTCAAATAGAGGGTATGCTTCGCAGAGTTATTCACATGGTTAAAATTTCAGAGGTGTCTTGATGTTGTCTTTGAATAATATAAATCCGGGAAAGTCCAAAGTTAAGGGCAGAAAACGAATTGGCCGCGGTCCAGGTTCTGGTTGGGGAACAACCGCAGGCAGAGGTGAAAAAGGTGCTGGCGCTCGCAAAAGTGCAAAAGCAGGCAGGGTAGCTTTTGAGGGTGGTCAGATGCCTATTCACCGTCGTTTGCCAAAACGTGGCTTTAAAAGCAAATTTCCAAAAGACACGCAAATTGTGAATTTGGCAAGGCTGGAAAAAGCTACTGAAACGGCAAAATTCAACGCAGTTGTCCTTTTTGACCTTGGATTTATTCGTGATGTGTCCAAGCCGGTTAAAATTCTGGGAAATGGCAAAATCACAAGAGCAATAACGCTTGAAGTGAATTCCATTAGCGAAAGCGCAAAGACGGCAGTTGAAAAGGCTGGCGGAAAAATTGAAATTGTTGTGGTAAAATAAAATGGAAGCATTGAAAAAAGCAATAGATGCCTTTGCGAACGCCTTTAGGGTAGAAGACCTGCGGAAAAAGTTGCTCTTCACCCTTGGCGTTTTGATAATTTATCGCATAGGTTCGCACATAAGCATGCCAGGCGTTGACGCTTCTCGCTTGGCGAGCTTTTTCGCATCAAGTTCAAATAATCTTTTTGGTCTCTACGACAGCTTTACCGGTGGTGCCTTTGCAAAAGCAACCATATTCGCGCTCGGCATAATGCCATATATCAGCGCAAGCATCATAATTCAAATTATGGGTGCGGTTATACCTCAAATTCGCCTTATGCAAAAAGAAGGCGCAGAGGGCAGGGCAAAACTAAATCAATGGACAAGGTATTTCACAGTTCTGCTCGCTACAGTGCAGGGCTGGGGCATTGCGATTTGGCTTTCTAGCCTTAGGGTCAATATAGGTGGTGCCCAAGGCGTTTCTGTTTTGCTAGACGATTTTGCAAGCGGTGCGGGAAACTGGGGCTTTAGATTGCTCGCCACTTTAACAATGACAACAGGCACCATATTCGTTATGTATTTGGGTGAGCAAATAACCAGCCGTGGTGTTGGAAACGGAATTTCCTTGATAATTTTTGCAGGTATTGTTGGCGGTCTTCCACGCGCTATGATTATGGAATACGAGCAATTTGCAGCCGGCAACCAAAAATTGATGATAGAGGTGATGATAATTGCAATGGTGATAGGCATCATAGGCTTTATTGTATTTATTGAGCAGGCAAATAGGCGCATTCCGCTTCAAAGCCCCAAGAGGGTTGTTGGGCGCAAGGTTATGGGCGGGCAGTCCAGTTATTTGCCATTCAAGGTAAATACCGCAGGCGTTATTCCAGTTATCTTTGCATCTTCAATTATGTTTGTTCCAGCTATGATAGCCTCTTGGTTTCCAAATACCGGCTGGATAGAAGCATTTGCCGGAGCTTTTTTGCCAGGCCACGTAACATATAGCGTTATATTTGCTCTGTTGATTATTTTCTTCACATATTTCTATACAGCAATTCAATATAACCCAAGTGATATTGCAGACAATTTAAAGAAGTCTGGTGGCTTTATCCCCGGCATTCGCCCAG
>CAZIMU010000165.1:0-4333 GCA_964540355.1 uncultured Fibrobacteraceae bacterium
GGCGCGCTGTACTCATGTTTTGCGTTATGGAAAGCGGAAATATTTTCCAAAAAAGCGCAAATTCAATAAATGCGCTTGGGGTGGCTCTTGTTTTTATTCTGATTTTTAGTCCAGAACAGGCTTTTAACGCAGGATTTCAGCTTTCAGCGGCGGCAACTTTTGGAATTTTGCTTGGGCAGGGCATTAAATTACCACATTTTCACGGCAAAATAGGCAAAATATTTTCTTCTTTTATATTTGAACCAAGTTTTATAACGCTTTGCGCAACTCTGAGTACCCTGCCCCTGCTTGTTTTTCATTTTCAGTCTTTTTCTCCAATATCTTGGCTTGGAAATTTGGTGGTTGTTCCTCTTGTGGGCTTGGGTATGCAGGCTGGGGTTTTGTCGCTTTTGGGGATTCACCCCTTTATTTGCCAAATATTTGCAGATTCCGCAACGTTTCTTTTGCGAGCAAGTTCAGTAATCACTAGTTTTTTGGCGGTAAATCCTTATGCTTCTTCTACCATTGGTCCTTGGCCCTTGCCCTGTTTATTTGCAATTTCAATTTTTATATCTTTATTGCCGTTTATGAGAAGAAGAAAAAATCACAAAGTGCGGCGAGTGGCAATTTTTTGCCTGTTTTTTTGCTCTGCCGTTTTTTTTGGATTTGAATTAAAAAATAATTTTTTCCCAAGCTGGAGCGCGGTGTTTTTGGATGTTGGGCAAGGGGATAGTATTTTGCTGAAAAGTCCGGGAGGGCGTTTTTATCTTGTGGATGCAGGACCTCCGGGGAAAAAACGAAGCCTTGCCAAAGACAAAATAATTCCCTATTTTCGCTCACAGGGAATTTCAAAATTAGATGCCATAATAATATCCCACCCACACGCAGACCATTACGGCAATGCCGTCGATATATTAAAAGAGTTTCCAGTAAAGGAATTTTGGACAACTTCTTGCGCTCAAAAATCTGTAGAAGACCGCTCTTGGCGAAATGTTTTGGAAGCTGCAAGGGCAAAAGGTGTGCCTATAAAAAATTTGCGAACGGGACTCGGCTTAAAAGAAAAAATGCTCATTTCAAAAACCGAATGGGATTTAACCGTTTTATATCCCGATTCTACGCTCTGCGAAAAAAATCAGAACAACAATTCCATAGTGCTAAAAATTGGGGGGCTTGGGCAAACCTTGCTTTTAACAGGGGATTTGGAAAAACAGGGTGAAAAGCAGTTGCTCCCATTAGACATAAAAAGCGATGTTCTAAAACTGGGGCATCACGGCAGCAAAACTTCAAGCACAAGGGAATTTTTAAAGAAAGTCTCTCCAGAATCCGCAATCATTTCCGTTGCGCAAAAAAATATGTATAGGCATCCGAGCAAAGAGGTTTTGGATAGGTTAGATAGCCTTGGGATTAGGAACTATAAAACCTCCGAAATGGGGAGCATAAAGGTGGAATTCAGCCAGGGGCGACACTTACGGTCGCCCCTAATGTGGAATTAATTTAACTCTCTTGGGACAAGGGAAAAAATAAATTGAAAAATATACTTGACAAACTCGTAATTTATTTCTATATTTAAACTCAGACATAACCTTAAACCGCAAAAATGCCCCTCAAGGCATAGGAGTTGCTGATGAAACGCCTCAAAATAGCCCTTTTAACCCTGCTTTTGCCAATTTTGGCTTTTGCCGATAGAACCCTAACAATTGAATTCAAAGATGGTAACGGATCTTACATAGCCCTGCCCACCGCCTTGACTGCCATAAAAGGCAAATACGAAAATTGGACCTTTCGAGCCTATTCCGAAGAAGTCGTACTCAAATCGGGTAGTTGGACAGTGACTGGAAATCCAAATTGGCTACAGAAGACAGGTTCAAATATCATTTCATTGAGAGGGACTGTGCCAACAGCAGCGACAGGTTTCACGCTTACTCTCAAATTTATACTACAAGGTGGAGAAACAGAAATTACACAAGAAATTTCCGTAACTATCGTAGAGCCAGAAATTCAATATCGATATAATTCAGGAGGCAGCGATTGGTCAAACGAAATAAGCATTAGCGCCATAAAAGGCAAGTTCGAAAGCTACGAATTTATAACAAGCTCTTTACTCCCTGGTAACTGGGAAGTGGTTTCTGGACCAGATTGGTTAAGAAATAGCATCTATAACGGCGGCGTTCAAGATGCTATTTATACCTACGGTCAAGTTCCCGAAGATGCTCCGGAGACTGTCACACTTGAGCTCAAAGTTACAAATGAGGCTGGCAGCGTCACAAAAACATATAACATAGCTGTCCACACACCCGCAATACCGACAATTACAACCAATACACTTGAGGCAGGCGAGGTGGGTAAATACTACAGAGCCCCTTTAATCACAAGCAGTATCTACGCCCAATGGAGCCTTGCAGACGGCAGCTTGCCACCTGGTCTTGAATTGAGCAGTAATGGTTTTATTTATGGCTATCCCACAACGGAAGGCACTTCTAATTTCACGGTAAAGTCCAAGAATATCTCTGGCGAACAGACGGAAGCTTTATCCATAACAATCGGATCTGAAACTACTAAACCAATATTTGAATATTTGCCTTATTGCACCGTTTTTGTTGAGGAAGAAGGCGAAGAGATAGAAATTCAAAGATGCTATGTTCAAGAAGGTACTCCATATATTGGATTTACTTTAGACCGAGTTCCCACCAATGTGAGCATAAAAAGCGGCAACCTGCCACCTGGCATTGAGATAAAACGTGACCTTAGTGATGATTATTATGTTCACTATCTTTTTTCTGGATCCCTTACCTACAAAACAGGAGGAGAAGCCGCCAACACATATACATTCACTGTAGAGGTTGAAAACTCGGCTGGTAGCTCAGAGCAAGAGTTCACCTTTGTAGTAACGCAAGCGGAAAAAGCACCAAAAATAGGCAATATATATATTTATGAAGGCGAGGTAGACGAGGAATATAGTGGAGAGATTTGGTTAGAAGATGACGAAGTAGGTGCCATTTGGACTGTATCAGGTTTGCCACCAGGTCTTACATGGAGACCGGAGTGGTATGGAATTTCGATTAGAGGCATTCCCACACAGGTTGGCAAATACAATGTCACAGTCAAGGCAACCAATTCACGTTCAATTGTTCCAGACACTAAAAGCGCTACCATAACTATTTGCAAGAACGGTGTTTGCACTGCTAGCACCCCTCCTGCCACCATAGACCCACCGATTAGTTCTTGCCCAACAGGTGCTGTTTGTGGAATTGGGGTTTCTCCTCCACCTGCTACTACTCCTGTAATATCGCAATTGGATGTGAGCAAACTCAGCGTACGTGCAACTTCAAGTGCAATAGTGCTTGAAAAGCTGCCGAGCAATGCAAAAGTTGAGGTCTATAATCTTCAGGGCAAACGCATATATTCAGCCAATTCTGCAAATTCGCAAACATTGCAGATACAGGTTCCAAAAGGAATGTATGTGGTTAAAGCAGCCAACCAAACGTTGCGGGCTGTTGTTAAATAATCTAAAAAATTTACTATAATATTCTCAGGCTAGTGAAAAAACACTAGCCGATTTTTTCTACATTTTCCCATATATGTCTGGGACGTTATTCGTATTTAGCGCGGCGAGCGGGGCGGGTAAAACTACGCTTATGAATAAGGTTATGCCTAGTTTCCCAAATATAGTTTATTCCGTTTCGGCAACAACAAGAAAGCCTCGCACTGGGGAAATTGACGGCACACACTATTTTTTCAAAACAGAAGAAGAATTCAAAAAAATGATTGAGCAAAATGAACTTGTTGAATGGAACAAAGTTCACAACAACTATTACGGAACGCCTAAATTTTTTGTGGAGCAAAAACTCTCGGAAGGCAGGGATGTAGCTTTTGACTTGGATGTTTTTGGGAAAGTCAATTTTGACAAGGTTTATCCGCAGGCGATAGGTATTTTAATTTTGCCGCCTAGTTTGGAAGAACTGGAAAAGCGATTGCGCGCCCGCAAAACAGAGACAGAAGAAGTAATAAGGATTAGAATGGAAAATGCAAAAAAAGAGATGGAATTTGCAACCACAAAAGGCAAATATCAATACACCATTCACAACGGCGATTTAGAAACAGCCACCGCAGAACTCAAAGGCATAATGGAAAAATACAGCTCTTTTAAGTCAGTCAGCAACATTCTGCTTTTCAACGGCTAAGGTTTTCCACATATCGCTGACCGATATAGTATCTAGTAATTAATGATTAACTCAATGTTTGGGTATGGGGTATAGGGTATAATACCCCAACCCCCATACCCTAAACCCTTTTGCTAGTTAAATAAGTATAACAGACATTTGGTAAAGATTTTATAGATGGGCGTTTTTTATTG